>PMOU01000408.1:2912-10416 GCA_003161205.1 Actinomycetota bacterium
GCGCCGAACGCCCGCGGATCACCCGGGCCGAGCGACTGCGGGCCAGGGCGCAGGGAACCGGGACCGGTCGAGCCTAGATAGTACACAGACGATCGCGCTCCGTTACCAGAACTGGGCCCGCGAACCATCGCACCTCCGCACGTCTCCGCACCTGCCGGGGCAAGAGCGGCCGTCCCTTTCGTGCCGGTCTCGTGTCCATTGTGCGTCATCATTTTTCCGTTAGTAACCGACTACAGTCGATTACCGGGAAACGAGAGCCCGGACAAACTGACCAGCAACCCTGGAACGTTGCGCATACTGAATGAGTTCAGCTGGGTTCGGAACGTGTTCGCGGCCTCGTTGACGGCACTGGCGGCCGGATCGCCGGCCAGATCGCGGGCCGGACAGCAGGGCGCGGAGCACGAGATCGTCGGCGCCACCGCAGGTCACGGGCTTATAGCTGCGGGCAGCGGACCGGTCGGCGGCGCGCTTCTGCCCGCCGAAGAACGGAACGGCTGGCTTACGGGCTGGACCAGGACCCGTTCGGTAATAATTTCGTCTTTTATCATGTGAATAGGGTCAATGTACCCCGAACGGGAGCTGGCCGCCAGTGGATATTAACGAGTGCTTACGGCTGGCGATCGGTCCTGTCAGCGGGTTCGCGCCGGGAGTTGCCAGCGGGCGCCGAGTTCGGTGTCGAACGAGGCGGGCACGAACCGTTTGAGGCCGCCGCCGGGGTAGGGCGTCACCTCGCCGAAGAAGACCTTCCCGGGCACGTCGTACAGGTCGACCCGGATGAAGTCGAACTCCGCCGAGTTCCGCCGCGACGGCGAGCATGCGGCCCAGGCTTTCGGGCGGCGGTTCCGCCGGCGCCAGCGGAAAGCCGGCGGAGCGCACCTCCAGCGGCGACCAGTCAGGCCGGTGAAAGCGCCGGCGGTGCACCGTATGCCGCCCGGTGTCGACCTGGATGACCGCCACCTCGCCGCCGAACACGAAGAACTTGTAATCAGGGGGCGACGAGCCTGGATCGCCGATGACCTCCTCGGCCAGCAGCATGGGACGGGCTCGGGTATAGGCCCATTCGCCCAGTTTGGTGGCCTGCACCGGATCCAGCCAGGTGGCGGTGAGTTCCCGCAGGCGCGAGGCGTCAGGACGGCCGTGGCCGAAGTACACCAGGCCCGACCGGTGGTTGGGCTTGAGCACCCAGTGCGCGGGCAGTGCGGCGCCCTGGAGTTCCCGCAGGTCGCTGCCTGCCCAGTAGGTGCGCGGGACGGACAAGCCGGCGATCGCGCGGGCGTGCTCTTTCATCGCCAGCTTGTCGCACGTCCATGCCAGGGCCGGGCGGCGGTCCTGCAGGATGCGCCAGTTCACCTTGGCATTGAAGGTGGCCGGCTCGGTGAAGTTCGGCAGCCTGCGGTTGAAGCAGGCGAACAGCACGCGGCGCCTGGCCCCGACGGGCAGCCTGCAGACCAGTCTCACAGCGTGCCATTGCATACTCACAGAAGTTGACGTTACGCCCGTCCCCGGGGTTTACCCGCGAAGGGGCGGTTACACGTTGAAGCGGAACTCGACCACGTCGCCGTCGTGCATGACGTAGTCCTTGCCCTCGATGCGGGCCTTGCCGACCGCGCGGGCGGCGGGCACGGAGCCTGCCGCGATCAGGTCGTCGAACGAGACGATCTCGGCCTTGATGAAGCCGCGCTGGAAATCCGTGTGGATGACGCCCGCCGCCTCCGGCGCGGTCGCCCCGGCCCTGATCTCCCAGGCGCGGGTCTCCTTCGGGCCGGCGGTGAGGAACGTCTGCAGGCCGAGGGCGCGGAACCCGGCCCGCGCCAGCTGGGCCAGACCCGGCTCGCCCATACCCGCCTCGGCCAGCAGCTCCGCGGCCTCGTCTTCGGGGAGCTCGGTCAGGTCGGCTTCGGTCTTGGCGTCGAGGAAGATCACCTCGGCGGGAGCGACCAGTTCGGACAGCCGCTTGCGCAGGTCGTCGTCGGCGAGTTCGGCCACGTCCATGTTGAACACGTACAGGAAGGGCTTGGCCGTCAGCAGCTGCAGTTCGCGCAGGTCAGCTACGTTGATGCCGGCGGCTTTGGCACCGGAGGACAGCGCGGTGCCCTGGTCGAGCAGCTGCTGCGCCGCCGCCGCGGCCTGGGCCACCTGAGCCCGTTCGGGATCCTTGGCGAACTTCGTCTCCTTGACCAGCCGGGGCAGCGCCTTGTCCAGCGTCTGCAGGTCGGCCAGGATCAGTTCGGTGACGACCGTCTCGATGTCGCGCTCCGGCGACACATCGCCGTCGACGTGCGTGACGTCCGGGTCGGCGAAGACCCGGACNNACTATGCGCGCGGAGTCGTAGAGCTTCGCCAGCTCAGCTAGCCGGGGATCGGGGACGCCTACCACGCCGACGTTCGGCTCGATGGTGGCGAATGGGTAGTTGGAGGCGAGCGCGCTAGCCCGGGTCAGCGCGTTGAACAGGGTGGACTTGCCGACGTTGGGCAGGCCGACAATGCCGATAGACAGGCTCACCCGGGCGAGTGTAGTGCCGCCCGGGACGGCGTCGGTTTCCGCGAGGCCTGATGATCCGGCCCTAGCTCAGAACTGGGCTTCGTACTGGGCGGGGTCGATGCGGGCCTCGATGACCAGCGGGCGGGAACCTGCGGACGGCTGGGAGCGGGGACCGAAGTCGGCCAGGGCCTTCTCCAGGGCGGCCGGGGTGTCGACGCGGATGCCATCGCAGCCCATGGCTTCGGCCAGGGCGGCCAGGTCGGTCCCGCCCAGCCGGGTCGCCGTCGGCGGGTAACCCACCGCCTGCTGGCGCAGCTCGATCCGGTTCAGGCTGTTGTCGGTGAACACCACCACGGTGACCGGCAGGCCCAGGGCCGCGGCGATCCGCAGCTCGGTCGCGGTCATCGCGAACCCGCCGTCGCCGACCAGGGCCAGCACCGGCCGGTCCGGCCGGGTGAGCTTCGCCGCGATCGCGGCCGGCACGCCGAACCCCATGGCCGACAGCCCGTTGGTCATCAGCACCGACCGCGGCTCCCGGGCCCGCCACACCTGGCCGGCCATGATCTTGTGCGAGCCGACGTCGGTGGTCACGATGGTGTCCGGCGGGGCCGCCTGGCGGGCGATCTCGACCACGTCCGAGGGGTTGAGCTTGCCGTCGGCGCGCCCGGCGTGCCAGGCCGCGCTCAGCCGGGCGCGGTGTACCGCTACTTCCGCTTCGGCCCACCGGGGCTGGCCGGACCACTGAGTCGTGAGCCAGCGCAGGATGGCCCCGACGTGGCCGACGAGCTCATGGGTGCTGGCGTAAACCTGGTCGGTGTTCGGCGTGGTGTCCAGGTGCAGGACCGGAGTGCTGACGGCCCACGGGCTGATCAGCTCGACCGGGTCGAAACCTGCGGCCAGGATCAGGTCGGCGCCGGCCAGCAGGTCCCAGACGACACGGTGCCCGGCCATGTCGAGCACGCCGGCGAAATACGGATGATCCTCGGGAAAGGTGCCCTTGGCCATCGGCGAGACCACCACCGGGANNACCGGGCGCCGGGCGGCGCGCAGGACCCGGAGCGGGTCACCGTCGCCGTACACGTCGACAGATCCGGCCGCCGCGGTCAGCGGGGGCGCGATGATCGCGTCGCCGGTGCCGTCGCCGGCGGAGGCGGCGCTTGCGGGCGCAGCGCCTGGGGGGACGAGCCAGGTGTCGGCGGTTACGGTCAGGTGGACGGCACCGGGACGTTCCGCGACGGCGGTGCGCAGGGCCTTGCGGATGACCGGGTCCGCGGAGAGCGGCTCCAGCCGCAGCGCCAGCTTCGCGGCCGGGGCGAACATCCGGCCGTGATCGACCACCTGGTGGGTGAAGAACTGCTCGCGGGAACTCTCGATCTGGCCCGAGACCGCCAGCACCGGTACCCGGTCCAGGGTCGCCGAGGCGACCCCGTTCAGCAGCGCCGTCGACCCCGGCCCCAGCGTGGACAGGCATACTCCGGGCAGGCCGGTGGCCATCGCCGCCGCCTGCGCCATGAAGGCGGCCGTTCCTTCCCGCACGGCTGACACCAGCTCGATGCCCTGGTGCCGCGACGCCTCCATGAAGTCGATGACGGACTCGCCGGGGTAGCCGAAGATGTGCCGCACCCCGGCCGCGTGCAGGTAGCCGGCCAGTAGAGCCGCCGTCGTGCCGCGGGCCGCTGGAGCGTCCTGGGCTGGGACGGCGGCGGACCCCTGTGGTGCCATCGCCCCATTGTCCACGCAGGTGGCGTGGGCTGCTACTACGACCGTTCCGGACTGAGGGCATCACGGGGCAATCTGGGCTGATTGCGCCGCGGCCGGGCGTGTCGCCGCCGGGTTCGCCACTTACGGTGAGATTATCGCTGCATATGAGTGCGATCTTGCTGCTTGCCGGACTACTGCTCGGGATCGGCATCGGGGCAGCGATCGGATACCTGTTCGCCCGCAGCCGTCTCGCCGCCGCTGCCGCGGACGCTACCGGCCGTGCCCGGGCCGCGGATGAGCGGACCCGGGCCGCCGAGGACCGAGCCCGGATGATCGAGCGGAGCGCGGCCGACCGGGCCGCGCTGGTCGAAGGACAGCTCGCGGAGCGGTTCCAGGCGCTGTCCGCGCAGGCGCTCGACGCGAGCACCTCGCGCTTCCTCGAGGTCGCGGAGGGCCGGCTGCAGGCGGCGAACGCGACCGCGGCCGGTGAGCTCGAGACCCGCCGCGCGGCGGTCGAGCACCTGGTCGGGCCGCTGAAGGACACCCTGGCCCGGGTCGAGGCCCAGCTGCGGGAGTCCGACGCCGACCGGGCCCGGTCGCACGCCGCGCTCGCCGAGCAGGTCAGCATCGCCCGGCAGAGTTCCGAGCAGCTGCGCACCCAGACCCAGGCGCTGGTCACCGCGCTGCGGCGGCCCGAAGCCAGGGGCCGCTGGGGTGAGCTGCAGCTGCGCCGGGTGGTCGAGCTGGCCGGAATGAGCGCGCGCTGCGACTTCGACGAGCAGGTCGCCGTGNNAAGAACATCGTGGTGGACTCGAAGGTGTCGCTCGCCGCCTACCTGGAAGCGGTGGAAGCCGAGAGCGACGACGTGCGGGCGGCCAGGACGGACGCGCACGCCCGGCACCTGCGCGAGCACGTGGACCGGCTGGCGGCCAAGGCGTACTGGACGGCGCTGAGCCCGTCGCCGGAGTTCGTGATCTTGTTCATTCCGGGCGAGGCGTTCCTGGCCCCGGCGCTGGAACGCGACCCCGGGCTGCTGGAGTACGCGCTCACCCGCAGGGTGCACATCGCCACTCCCACCACGCTGGTCACGATGCTGCGCACGGCGCAGTACGCCTGGCAGCAGGAGTCGCTGGCGGAAAACGCCCGCGCCGTCTTTGACCTCGGCCGCGAGCTTTACGACCGGATCTCCAGCCTGGGACGGCACGTGGACCGGCTGGGCCGGGCGCTGACCACGGCCGTTTCGACCTACAACCAGACGGTGGGTTCGCTGGAGAGCAGGGTGCTGGTCAGCGCCAGGCGGCTGAACGAACTCGGCGTCGTGGACGCGGAGCTCGCCACGCCCGCGCCGGTGGAGGAGACCACCCGGACCCTGTCCGCCCCCGAGTTCGTCGCCCCCGAGTTCGTCGCCNNCGGCCCAGATCGAGCCGGGCGGGAACGGGACGGGCGAGTCCGAACACCGGGTCGCCCTGGTGCGTGCCGCCCGATGACGCAGACCCGGACCCGGGCCCCGGTCACGGGGACCAGACCGCCGCGCCTTGAGCCACGAGGATCGGTCAAGCTCACCGGGCGCGGCGCGGTCATCGCGCTATTCCTGGCCACCTTCCTCAGCCTGCTGTTCGCGGCGTGGACCGGCTGGAGCGCCGCGGCCGACGCGATATTCGTCCTGGCCTGCGGTGTGGTCGCTTACTACACCCGGGCGAAAGGCCTGCGCAACGTGGTGGTGACGCCGCCGCTGGCCTTCGCCGGCGGCACGGTCTGCGCCGAGCTGATCACCGCGCCTGACCTGTTCTCGGCCGCCGAAGGAATCCTGGTCACGCTGGGCACCTCGGCGCCGTGGCTGTTCGCCGGGACGGCTCTCACCATCGCGATCGCTTTCGGCCGCGGTTACCGGCCCTCGATGGTGCCGCCGGCCGCGCTGTCGGTCATCGACGGCCTGATCGACGCCGTCCGGAGCCGCACGCCGTCACGGTCACGCCGCAAAGACCAGTACCGCAAAGACCGGTGGAGTCGCGGGCGCTAGGCGGAGCCGGCCGCCCCGGAGGTCCGCAGTTCCCGCGGCAGCGCGAACGTCATGTGCTCCTCCACCGCCTCGACCTCCTCGACCGCGCCGAACCCGAAGGCCGCCAGCTTGGCCAGCACGGAGGTGACCAGTTGCTCCGGCACCGAGGCTCCGCTGGTGACACCGACCGTCGTCACCCCGTCCAGCCAGCGCTCCTCGACCTCCCCGGCGTCGTCGACCAGGTAGGCGGCGGCGGCGCCGTAATCCTTGGCCACCTCGACCAGCCGGACCGAGTTCGACGAGTTGGGGGAACCCACCACGATGACCAGTTCGGCCTGGGACGCGATGACCTTGACCGCGGCCTGGCGGTTCTGGGTGGCGTAGCAGATGTCGTCGCTCGGCGGATCGAGCAGGGCCGGAAAACGTTCCCGCAACGCGTTGACGGTCTCGATGGTCTCATCCACCGACAAGGTCGTCTGCGACAGCCAGACCACCTTCGCCGGGTCCCTGACCTCGACCTCCGCGGCTCCGGCCGCCCCGTCGACCAGGCGGACGCTGGCCGGGGCCTCCCCGGCGGTCCCCACGACCTCCTCGTGCCCCTCGTGACCGACCAGCAGGATGTCGTAGTCCTTGGCGGCGAACCGGCGCGCCTCGTTATGCACCTTGGTCACCAGCGGGCAGGTTGCGTCGATCGTCCGGAGCCCGCGGCGGTCCGCGTCGAGGCGGACCTCGGGAGCGATGCCGTGCGCGGAAAACACGACGACCGCGCCGGCCGGCACCTCGTCGACCTCCGACACGAAAATCGCGCCGCGCTTTTCCAGTGAGCTCACCACGTACGTGTTGTGCACGATCTGCCTGCGCACGTAGACGGGCGGCCCGTACCTGTCCAATGCCGCCTCGACCGCTTGCACAGCCCGGTCGACCCCGGCGCAGTAGCCGCGAGGCTTAGCGAGCAGAACCCTTCGCTGGCTTGATGGCATGACTCCATCGTAGGTGAGCATGTCCCCCGACCTGCGAGGCGTACCCGTCCCCAGGCCGGATGTTGCGACACCCCACCAGAAGGCGCGAAGATGACCTGTCAGGAAAAACGCGCTGACTACAGTGATGCGAAGCGCCAGGAACGCCGCGAGGGCAGCTGGGCGCTATGGGGTACCCCGCCGGCGGAGGAGCAGAGCCTCCGCGAAGCGGAAGGTACCCGTCCTCTAGGGAGAGTGTGACATGCGCGTTCCGCCGGTCAATGACCGCATCAAGGAAGTCCCCGCGCAGGCCCTGCGCGGCGTCTTCGCCGGGATCGGGCAGCTGCTGCTCATCACGGACAAGCT
>PMOU01000050.1 GCA_003161205.1 Actinomycetota bacterium
GCCAGCAGCGGACCCGGCGCCATCGGCGGCGACTCGCCGTCACCGCCGAACCGGGACAGCTCCATGTTCTCCGCCGGCAAGCACACGAACAGGCCCTCCTGCTGCTCCTGCTCATCTGGAGCAGGCTCATCCCGGCCATCACCCGGCGCGGCCGGCGGCGGCGCAGCGGGGCTCTCCCCCGCGGGGTCGCTGCCCCGGTTCCCGGGCCCGGGGTGGTGATCCCGCGGCCCGTTCCCGTCCCTGTTCCCGAGCTCAGGCAGCGGCTGGGAGCGCTCGGGCTCCTGGCCGTCTTGCCCGGCGGGCGGGAACGGTTCTGCGGGCACGGGCCACCCTCCGTTCAGGGGAAATCAGGTGGATTTGCTACCCAATCATTGTATCGAATCTTCGGCGAGCTTTCATTATTGCTCGCTAGTTTTTTCGTTAATCTGGATGTGAACCGAGTTGTGGTCCCGCGCGGGGCTGAGGTCTTCAACTGCTCCGCCAGCGGGGTGAACCCGGGCTCGTCGCGAGACCGGGCAGGCCGAGTGTCCGGCACAACCAGACAGGCATCTTCTTTGCTACCCCGCCGTCAAGACGCTCCAGGTTGCACTACACATCTGACGTGCACCCGGCGACGGTACGCGCGCCGGTAAATGACCTGCCGCCGCGCTAGTGTTCGATGGTGGCTGAACGCTGGGACGATGCAGGGGTGCTCGCTGTGGCAGCGAACCCGGACCCCAAGGCNNGCGGAGCAGCGGGCGGCCAGGGTCGCGGCCGGCCTGGCCGAGCTCGACCGGTGGCTGTGCGATCAGGTCCGTCAGGGCCTGGCGGCGAGCCAGCGGGCCGGTTACCGGCACTGGGACGACATCGCCGCCCGGATGGTCGACGCCCAGGCACCCGGCGTGGCCGAACGTCTGCGCGCGCTCGCCGCGGTCCCGCATTCCGGTCCCGGCTGGGAGGGCAGGCTGCTATCGGAGTACGCGCTGCTCCGCCTGCTCACCGTCGCCTACCGCGAGCAGGCCGCGTTGCCGCCGCCTCTCCGGGACACCGTGCGGTCAAGGATCGGGTTCACCGTCCGCCAGGCCGACGTACTGGCCCGCGGCCGGCCGGTCAGAGACGACTGGCACGTGCTGGCCCGGCGCGATCTGGATCAGGAACGGCTGCGGACGCGCCGGGTATGGCTGCGCGGGCGCAACAGCGGCCAGTATGCGCTCGTGCTCAGCTTCGCCCCGGCCGGCCAGTCGCTGGACGACTCGCTCGCCGTCGGCACGCAGACCGACGCGGAGCTGGTCTTCTACCCGGCCGCCGTGCCGATGCGCGCCCTCGTCGCGACCAGGCACCAGGAGGTCGGGCCGGGCGTGCCTGCCGGGGACACGGTGGCCGGGCTGCTGGCCTCGTGGGCGACGGCGCTCGGCGAGGATCCCTGGCTGGAAAGCTGGCCCGCCGTCCTGGCCGCGACCCCGGCCCGTTCCCCCCGCCCGGGCCTGTTCGACGCGAGCGGCGACGCCGTGCCGCTGCACCCGGGCGCGGGTGATTGCTGGCCGCTGTTCGCGCTTTCCGGCGGCGGGCCGCTGACGGTGGCGGGCGAGTGGACCCCGCGCGGCCTGTGGCCGCTGACCGCCTGGGATGAGGCCGGGATGGCGGTACCGCTTTGAGTACCTGGCATGACCTGGTCACCGCGAGCCTTATCGGTACCGAACGGGCCGTGGTTCCCGCAGTCCGGATCCCCGGCTTGCCCACCGCGGACAACCCCGCAGCCGGTGACCAGGACGCCGCCGGTGAGGGCGCAGCCGTGTTCGCGCCGGGCCGGGCCCCGCACGAGGCGTCCGTGCTTCTTGATCCGGCGGCAGCGCTTCTCGATCGGGCCGCGCTGCTGACGGCCGCCCGGCGGGCGGGCCAGCCGGCCGGGCACGCGGAGCCGCTGCTGGCGGCCGAGCCGGATCCGCGGCCCCGGGTGGGCCAGGCCGCTAGCGACCGCCTCGCGCGGATGCTCAACGGAGACCATCTCGACCTGCTGACCGAATGGCTCGCCGCGGCGGTCAACCGAGACTTGCGGGTTCCGGCCCAGCTGCTGCCCGGGTTGCTGGACCGGGCCTTGAGGGTCTCCCCGGCGGATCCTGAACTGCGGCGGCTGGCGGCCGCGGCCGGCGGCCCGCGGGCCCGGTGGCTGGCCGGACTCAACGCGGAGTGGACGTTCGTGGCGGCCGGCGCTCCGGCCGGCGATGACGCCTGGCGGCTCGGTGACGTCAGCCAGCGGCGCGGCTATCTGGCCGCGCTCCGCGCCGCCGAACCCGATACGGCCACAGACCTCATCACCGCCAGCTGGGACGCGGCCGGCTCAGCTGAGCGGGTCATGTTCCTGTCGGTCCTGGCCGCCGGCCCGGCTCTAGGCCCGGCGGATGAACCGCTGCTGGAAGCCGCGCTCGATGACCGCTCCGGTGATGTGCGCAGCTGGGCCGCGTACCTGCTGGCCAGCCTGCCGGGCTCGGCCCTCGGGCAGCGGATGGCCGGACGGGCCCGGCGCGGCCTGCGGCTCGAAGCAGGTCCCCGGGGCACCCGTCTGACCGCCAGCCCTCCGGCGGAGTGCGACGCCGCGATGCGCCGGGACGGAATCGCCCCCGGGCCGGCCGCGGGACGCTCACGGCTCGCCGACCGGACGCGCCTCATGCTCGAAGTTGTCGCCCGGACCCCGCTGCGCACCTGGACGGAGACGTTCGCACTCGGCCCAGCGGCCATCGTCGCCATACCGTCGGGTGACTGGGCCCCGGTGCTGTTCGTCGGCTGGTCACGCGCGGCGATCGCACAGCGGAACCAGGACTGGGTCGCCGCGCTGATCCACGAGGCCCTCACCGGGCGGCGCCCCGCTATGCCCGCTGAGAACAGGGCCCTGAGCCAGCTGGCCCGCCGGGCCGACCCGGCTCTCGGCGCAGCGGATGCCCTGGCCGGGCCGGAGCCCGGCGCGCCGCCGGCCGTCTGGACCGCGATCGGGGCGCTCCGGTTTCGTTACGAGATGCTGAAGGAGCTGGACGAATGACCACAGCGGCAGCTGAGGAGCTCGGGGCGGCCGCGGGTGAAGCGGTCCTGCGCCGGCACGCGGAGCAGGAGTACGAAGCGGAGCTGTCGGCGCTGGCCGCCGCCGACGACCGGCCGCGGCCGCCGGGCTGGCGGCTGTCCCCGTGGGCGGTGACCACGTACCTGCTGGGCGGCCAGACAGGCGACGGCACCGAGATCACGCCTAAGTACGTGGGCTCGCGCCGCCTCATCGAGGTGGCCGTGGCCACGCTGGCCACCGACCGGGCCCTGCTGCTGCTCGGCGTGCCGGGAACGGCGAAGACGTGGCTGTCCGAGCATCTGGCCGCGGCCGTCTCCGGCGACTCGACCTTGATGGTGCAAGGCACCGCGGGGACGGCGGAGGAAGCGATCAGGTACGGCTGGAACTACGCGCGTCTGATCGCCGAGGGACCCTCACAGGCCGCGATGGTGCCCAGTCCAGTGATGCGTGCCATGGCAGGCGGCCAGATCGCGCGGGTGGAGGAGCTGACCCGGATGCCCTCGGACGTGCAGGACGCGCTGATCACCATCTTGTCGGAGAAGACGCTGCCGATCCCCGAACTCGCCGGTGAGCTGCAGGCGGTCCGGGGCTTCAACGTCATCGCCACGGCCAACGACCGGGACCGCGGCGTGAACGAGCTATCCAGCGCGCTGCGCAGGCGATTCAACACCGTCGTGCTGCCTGTCCCGGCCTCCGCCGAGCAAGAGGTGGACATCGTCGCCCGCCGGGTCGCGCAGCTCGGCCGGTCGATCGGCCTGCCGGATACCCCGCACGGCGCCGATGAAATCAGGCGCGTGGTCACGGTCTTCCGGGAGCTGCGCCAGGGCGTCACCGAAGACGGCCGGGCCAAGGTCAAGTCGCCGAGCGGCACGCTGTCCACCGCCGAGGCGATCTCCGTGATCACCAGCGGCCTCGCGCTGGCCGCCCACTTCGGCGATGGCGTGCTGCGCCCGGCCGACATCGCCGGCGGCATCACCGGCGCCGTGGTGCAAGATCCCGTCTCGGACCGGGTCGTGTGGCAGGAGTACCTGGAGACCGTGGTGCGGGAGCGCAATGACTGGAGCGACTTCTACCGCGCCTGCCGCGAAGTCGCCGGGTGAGGGACCCCGTGGGCACCATGGTGTACGGGGTCCGGCATCACGGGCCGGGGTCGGCCCGGTCGGTCCTGGCGGCGCTGGCCGAGCAGCAGCCGGATGTGGTGCTGATCGAGGGTCCGCCGGAGGCGGACGGGCTGGTGGAACTGGCCGCGGACCCGGAGATGGCGCCGCCGGTGGCGCTGCTGGCCTACGTGGCCGCCGACCCCCGGTCGGCGGCGTTCTGGCCGTTCGCGGGATTCTCGCCGGAGTGGCAGGCGATCCGGTACGCCCTCGAGGCGGGCGTACCGGTCCGGTTCTGTGACCTGCCGGCCGCCCATCAGCTCGCGATGGCCGAGGACAGGAGCGCGCGGCCGCGTGTCGATCCGGTCGGCGAACTGGCGGCCGCCGCCGGGTACGACGATCCGGAGCGCTGGTGGGAGGACGTGGTGGAGCACGTCCCGGGTCCCGCGGTCTTCGCTGCCCTGGCCGAAGCCATCGGGATCCTGCGCGAGCAAGCCCCCGAACCCGACCCGCGCGACACGATCCGCGAAGCCCACATGCGCAAGGTGCTCCGTCAGACCGTCAAGGACGGCTACCAGCGGATCGCCGTGGTCTGCGGCGCCTGGCACGTGCCGGCGCTGCAATCCCTCCCGGCCGCCGCCGCGGATGACCGCCTGCTGCGCGGGCTGCCGAAGGTGAAAGCCACCCTCACCTGGGTGCCCTGGACCTACGGCCGGCTGTCCTACACCTCGGGCTACGGCGCCGGGATCCGCTCCCCCGGCTGGTATGACCACCTGTTTTCCAGCGCCCTCCTCTCCGGCAACGGGCAGCCCATCGAACGCTGGCTGGCCAAAGCCGCCGCCGTGCTGCGCGACGAAGGAATCCCGGTGTCGTCGGCACACGTGATCGAATCGGTCCGGCTGGCCGAAGCGCTCGCCGCGCTGCGCGGGCGGCCGCTGGCCGGACTGGACGAAGTCACCGAGGCGGCCCGCGCCGTGCTGTGCGAGGGCAGCGACCTGCTCACCGCGCTCATCCAGCGGCAGCTGGTCGTCGGCGAGCGGCTCGGCGCGGTGCCGGCCGCGACCCCCATGGTGCCGCTGCAGCGGGACGTGCACGACCAGCAGCGCCGTCTCCGGCTGCCCGCGCAGGCGGCGCCACGCGACGTCGACCTGGACCTGCGCAAGCCCAACGACCTGGCCCGCAGCCACCTGCTGCATCGGCTCGCCCTGCTGGGCGTCCGCTGGGGAACCCCGCGGCAGGGCCGGACGCAGAACATCGGGACGTTCCGCGAGAGCTGGGAGCTGACCTGGCGGCCCGAGCTTGACCTGGCGCTGATCGAGGCCAGCATGTGGGGCAGCACGGTCGCCGCGGCGGCCACGGCCCGGGCCCGGTCGCTCGCGTCCGGAACCCCTGAGGCCACCGGAACCCCTGGGTCCGCCGGCGGGCCTGGGCCGCGCGGATTCCCCGGGACCTCAGCCCTGGAGGAGCTCACGGCGCTGGTCGAGCGGTGCCTGCTCGCCGATCTCGGGGACGCCCTGCCGGCGGTGCTCGCGGCGGTCAGGGCCCGCGCCGCGCTTGACACCGATGTGACCCACCTGATGGCGGCGCTGCCATACCTGGCCAGGGCGGCCAGGTACGGCGACGTGCGGGGCACCGATCCGGCCCGGCTCGGCGAGGTCGCCGCCGAAATGATGACACGGATCTGCGCTGGCCTGCCCGCCGCCGTGGCCTCCCTGGACGAGACCGCCGAACGAGCCATGCGGGACCGCATCGACGCGGTTCATTCGGCCACCGGGCTGCTCGCCGACGGTCAGAGCCGCGAGCGCTGGCTGGATGCGCTGGCGCGGCTGCTGTCCCGCTGCCCTCCGCTGATCACCGGCCTGATCTCCGGCCGCCTGACCAGGCTGCTGCTCGACGCGGGACGGATCAGCGCCGGCGATGCGAGCACCCGGATGTCCCGCGAGCTGTCCGCCGCCGCTCCGGCTGCGGCCGCCGCGGCGTGGGCCGAGGGGTTCCTGGCCGGGAGCGGCCTGCTGCTCGTGCACGACGACAAGCTGATCGGCCTGGCCGACGGCTGGCTGGCGGGCCTGAGCGAAGACGCCTTCGCCGCGGTCCTGCCCGCGCTGCGGCGGACCTTCGGCGAGTTCGCGCCGCCCGAGCGGCAGGCGATCGGCGCGAAGGCGGCCAGGCTCGACGGCAGCGGCCGGGCACCGGCGGCCCTCGCGGAAGCCGGTGCGCAGGCTGGCGAGGATCTCGACGAGGACCGGGCGGCCATCGCGGTCCGGGCGGTCGCGGCCATCTTGCGGCTGCCCGCCGCATCGCGCCGGGCGGCCGCATCATGAGCATCGACCACGACGAGCGGATGCGCCGCTGGCGGCTGGTCCTGGGCGGCGCCGACGACGGCACCGGCACCTCGCTAGACGGCGATGACGCGAGCATCGACGCGGCGCTCGGCGCCCTGTACGACTCCGATGACGCCGAAGAGAGCAGCTCTCAGTCCGGCCAGCAGCGCCGGTCCGGGCTCGGGGCATCGGCCCCGCGGGTGGCGCGCTGGCTCGGGGACATCCGTACGTTCTTCCCGGTCAGCGTGGTCCAGGTGATGCAGAAGGACGCGATCGAACGGCTCGGCCTGACCCGGCTGCTGCTGGAGCCCGAGATGCTCGACGCCGTCGAGCCCGACGTGCACCTGGTCGGCACGCTGCTCTCGCTGAGCCGGGTGATACCGGAGCAGGCGCGGGAGTCGGCCCGTGCGGTGGTCCGCACGGTGACCAGGGACCTGGAACGCCGGCTGGCTCAGCGGACTCGTTCGGCGGTGGCCGGGGCGTTGAACCGGGCGAACCGCACGAGCAGGCCGAGGCGGCACGCGGACATCGACTGGGACCGGACGATCCGTGCGAACCTGCGGAACTACCTGCCGAGCCACCGGACGATCGTGCCCAGCCGGCTGATCGGCTACGCCAGGAAGCAGCAGGCGGTGGCGCGTGACGTCATCATCTGCCTGGACCAGAGCGGCTCGATGGCTTCCTCGGTCGTGTACGCCGGGGTGTTCGGCGCGGTGCTCGCCTCGATCGGGTCGCTCCGCACCTTCGTGGTCGCCTTCGATACCGCGGTCGTCGACCTGACCGACCAGCTCAGCGACCCGGTCGACGTGCTCTTCGGCACCCAGCTCGGCGGCGGCACGGACATCAACCGGGCCCTGGCCTACTGCCAGCAGCTGATCACGCGCCCGGCCAGCACGATCTTCATCTTGGTCAGCGACCTGTTCGAAGGCGGCAACCGGGACGAGATGCTGCACCGGGTCGCCGCTCTGACCGCCGCGGGCACGCAGGTCATCGCGCTGCTCACGCTGTCCGACGACGGCGCACCCGGCTACGACCACGAGAACGCCGCCGCCCTGGCCGAGCTGGGCGTCCCCGCGTTCGCGTGCACGCCCGACTCGTTCCCCGACCTGATGGCCGCCGCCATCGAACGCCGTGACGTCACCGAGTGGGCCCGCCGCCGCCCGCTCTCCGCCTGATTTATCCGTTTTGTGGCGATACGGAAAGTCGATGGATGCCGCAGCGTACCCATTCTTTTCGGTACGCTGCAGCATCCGTGACAATGCCGCGCTAAGCCCGAGGGCGACTCGCGGGGCGGGCAGCGCTTAGCGGGACGGGTGGTGCATCAGCTTAGGCGGAGCGGCGGGTTCAGGCTTGGCGCCGGGCCAGGATCTGCCGCTTCAGGCCCCGCTCACGCTGGTCCAGGACGGTGAAGTCGGGCGGGAGGAGCGACGCGGGCTCGCCGGGCGCCAGGCACCATTCCGCGTGCAGGCTCGGGCGCGAGTGCCGGGCTTCGACGGTATAGGCCTCCCAGCCGAGCAGTCCGGTGGCCGCCACGGCCTGCGTCGCCGCGGCGAACACGTCCGACGCCCAGAAGCCGGTGCACAGCACGAGCGCGTGTGACCGCGGGTCCGGCTGCCAGGCTGACAGGTCGGCGTGCACCAGGGTGATCAGGTGGTCAAGGCCATGGCGCCGGGCCTTGGCGCCGAGCATCCCGAGCGCGACCTCGGACACGTCCACCGCCGTGACCTCGCGTCCGTTCGCCGCGGCCAGCAGCGCGGCGCCGGACGGTCCGCAGGCCAGTTCGGCCACGGGCCCGCCGGGCAGGTCCATCGACAGCGCCCGTATCGACAGCGGATGAGGGACGAAGGACGGCGCGAAATCGCCGGCATACTTGGCGTTCCACCTGAGCCGATCCGGGTGATCGCCCGGGACGGTATCGGCTCCTGCATCGTCCGATGCCATATCCGTGGATACTACGGCTCAGCGGTGGTGCTCGCGAGGCTCTTGACCAGTCACATGTGACCCGTGACTGGATCTTTACGGCACTGAGTGCCAAAATAAAGGATCAGCATCAGCCGGCGCGCGAAGGAGACCGATGGCAAGCACCCGTGAGTGGTTCGAGACGGTCGAAGAGGCGCGCCGCCGGGCCAGGCGGCACCTGCCGAAGTCGGTCTACCTGGCCCTGGTCGCCGGCACGGAAAAGGGCGTCACGCTGCGGGACAACACGGCGGCCTTCAGCGAGCTGCGGTTCGCGCCGCCGCGCATCGCGGACCTGCCCGCCACCAGGGAGATGGCCACCTCGGTGCTCGGCCAGGAGATCTCCCTGCCGGTGATCGCGTCCCCGACCGGCGTCCAGGCGGTGCACCCGGACGGCGAGGTGGCGGTGGCGCGCGGCACGGCCGGGGCGGGCACCGCGATGGGCCTCAGCTCGTTCGGCAGCACGCCGGTCGAGGCCGTGACGGAGGTCAATCCGAAGCTGTTCTTCCAGACCTACTGGTCGGGCGGCCGGGACAAGATCCTGGAGCGGGCCGAACGCGCCCGGCGGGCCGGCGCCAAGGGCCTGATCGTCACCCTGGACTGGTCGTTCTCCAACGGCCGGGACTGGGGCAGCCCGGCTATCCCGGAGAAGATTGACCTGCGGACCCTCATCCGGCTGGCGCCTGAGGGCATCACCCGGCCTGGCTACGTGCGCCAGTGGCTTGCCCACGGCGGCCTGCCCGACCTCACCGTCCCCAACATGGCCGCTCCCGGCGAGCCGGCCCCCACGTTCTTCGGCGTCTACGGCGAGTG
>PMOU01000418.1 GCA_003161205.1 Actinomycetota bacterium
CCTGGTCGACCAGGACCCGAGCGACAACGTGACGACCGAGTACCTGCTCGACCCGACGACCGGTCAGACCGCGCAGGACACCACGTCCAACGCGGGCAACCTGACCGGGTCCACGCTGCTGCTCAACGGCAGCGACAACACGCTGCTTGACCTGTTCATGGACCCGACCCTCGGCTGCACGCCGTTCGAGGTGCCCAACCTGGCCAACAACGACCAGCCGACCAGCTCCCAGGCCCTTGACGAACTGCTGGCCAACAAGAACCAGCCGCGGCAGGCGGCGCTGGTGCCGGAGAACGACGAGATGACGCTGGATAACAACGGCGACTTCGACGTGGCTAAGACCGATCTCTACCGGGCCGAAGTAGGCCAGGCGCCGGTCAACGCGGAGAACAGCCGCACGAGCAGCCCGGCGAACTACTGCCAGAACCTCGTCAACATCCAGACGCCGTTCCTGGCGGCCAACCAGGCTCTGCTCGCCACCGGCCAGGCGCCGGTAGCCAGCGTGGGTGACAACCTGCTCACCTTCCTGGCGAACCGGCTCAGCATGTCCTTTACCAACCTCAACTGCCAGAACTTCGGCCTCACGGATCCCGTCACGGTTACCCTCGACGGCACCGGCGCGGCCATCGCAGCCACCTTCAACACCACCCCCCAGACCGCGTCTAACCAGGGCACGGGCACGGGGCCAGGACGAGGGGGCCCAGGTGGAAATCAGCCGCCGGGACGGCACCACTGGAGGGGCCGCGGGCACCACCAGCTGATGGACCCGTCCGGTATGTAGGACCGGATCCAGCCGCACGGTCCCAGCTCTGACCGGTCACGGTCAATCCGCAGTACGGTGCCCCCGGGAGCTTCCCGGGGGCACCTGCGCGAGCCGGGCCGGGCTGCTGCCGTCGATCGTGCCGGCACCGCCTGACCGGCACCCCCTGACCGGCACCCCCTCGGCGGTTACCCGAGGCCGGCGCTGCCCGCGTCGTAGTTGCCCACGGCCGAGGTCTGCAGCGGAGCGGTGCCGGTGTCGGCGGCCAGCGAGGCCGGGCTGACGAACGTGCTGCCCTGCGGACCCGCATCCACGGCCTCGTTCAGCGCGCTGCCGTGCAGGTACTGCGACCAGGTCAGGAACCACTCGGTCCAGCCGTCATCCCATTTGCCCGCCGCCGTGCTGTTGGTGACGGTGATGGGATCACCGGGGATGGACATGTTGTAGTACGTCTCCGCGTCGGTCGGCGGCAGGTTCACGCAGCCGTGACTGACGTTCGCGCTGCCCTGGTCGATCACCGACCAGGGCGCGGAGTGATAGTAGTCCCCGCTGAAAGTGAACCGGACCGCGTAGTTGACCAGCTCGTTGTAGTAGCCGGCGCTGCCGGGTGCGCCGCCGCCGATCATGCGGACCGGGTTGTTCTTCTCCACGCTGACGTACGTGCCGTCGGGGGTCGGCAGGCTGGCCCGGCCGGTGCTGATCGGCCAGTCATAGATCCGGGTGCCGTTGAGGTAGATCTGCGTGTAGTGCGAGGTCGTGCTGGCCACGGCGATCAGCGACCGGCCGATATCGAACGACTGGGTCAGGTCGGCCGTGCCGTACACGCCCTTGGCGCCCTCGACCCCGTTCAGGTGGCCGTCGAAGCTGACCGTGGTGTAGGCCGGCCAGTAGTCCCGCGGCCGGAAGTCCAGGTGCTCGTTGCCGTCCCAGTACCAGGCGCCGACGACCGGCTTGGAGGTGGTCAGCTCCAGCGACCGCTCGACCGCGGCCTCGTTGGTGATGGGCTGGCTGAAGGTCAGCATGATCGGCATGCCGACCCCGTAGGTCTGGTCGCTTCCCTCGTAGATCTCGGCGGAGAAGCTCTGCGCGGGCGTCAGGGTGCGGAAGCTGCTCGTGGTGGTGATCTTCTGGCCGTTGCCGGCGGTGCCGGTGGCGGTCACCGTGTAGCTCGCCGACGTGTCCAGCGTCCAGCCGCTGTGCCAGGTTTTGCTGCCGTCGGCCAGGGTGCCGGACACCGGGTCCCCCGAGGACTTGACGATGACGTTCGTCACTTTGCCCTGGGCGTCGGTGACGGTGATGCCCCCGGCGGGATCGACGTCGCGGCTGCCGTTCGCCGGCGTGATCTTGAGCTCGGCCGCGAGCGCCGCGGCGGACGCGGAGGCCCGCGCCCGGGCCGCCGCGGCGGACGCGGAGGCCTGCGCCCCGCTCTGGCCGGAGCTGGTTGACGCGTGTCCGCCGCAAGCAGTGGCGATCAGACCGATGACAGCCGCCGCCGCGATAGTGGCGACATGCCTGCCACGCCCGGCTGGCCTGCGGTCTTTGCCACGCACGGTGACCCTCCCTTGGCGTCAACGGCTGAGCTGGGGGCTCGCGTGTCCCCCCGCATATTACGTGGTGCTTACGTCCGCGGTAGGGCGCTCAGCTTTCTGTGCGCCTGCGGCGGGGTCGCAGCACCGCCCAGCCGAGCGCGAGCACGGTGAGCAGGATGATCACGTACTCCGGCCAGGCGCCGATCCGGTCCGCCAGCGTCCGGTAGCTGACCAGCGGTACCCGCGCGTCGAGGATCGCCTGCTGCCAGATGCCGCTGCGCTCGATCAGCGCTCCGTCCGGCGCGATGATCGAGCTTTCCCCGGTGGTCGAGGCGTACACCACCGCGCGGTCGCTCTCGATGGCCCGGATCCTGGCCATCGCCGTCTGCTGCCCGGTCTCGCCCAGCTGGCCGTCTATCTCGAAGTCCGCGTCGTTGGACTGCACCGCGAGCAGGTTCGCCCCGGCCGTGACCTCCGATCGCACCAGGTTGTCGAAACCCACCTCGTAGCAGATCACGTCACCGAGCCTGATCTTCCCGACGCCGAACACCACGGCCGACCGCCCCGGGGTGAAGTTCACCGGCTGCAGCGACGGGAGCGAGCTGAACGTCGAGATGAGGCTACGGAACGGGATGTACTCGCCGAACGGCACGAGCTCGCGCTTGGCGTAGATCGTCGTCGGCCCGCGGCCGGGTACCCAGAGCTGGCCGACGTTGCGTTCCGGGTTCTGCAGGACTTCGCCGACCAGGATCGGCCGGTCGATGGCGGTCACGGCCCCGGTCAGCAGCGTATAGATAAAGGGGTAGAAATACGGGTCGAGGCCGGTGGAGTTCTCCGGCCAGATCACGAGGTCGGGCGCGGGTTCGCGACCCGCCTTGACCTGCGCGGCGAGCTCAGCGGTGGCGGCGGCGTGATTCTGCGTGACCTCGCTGTCGTTCAGCTGCTGCGGCAGGTTCCTGGCCCGCGGCACGTCCCCCTGAATCGCCGCGACCTGCGCCGTCGGCGCCCCCCCAGTCGGGTCAACCGGCAGCAACCCCCCCGCCAGCACCACCCCAGCCGTCACCACCGCNNCACAGCCCAGGCGATCATGGCTCCGGTCAGGGCGACCAGGAAGCTGAGGAGCGGCACGCCGCCGATGGCGACCCAGCGGACGTCCGGCGCCACCGACTGGCTCATCCCGAGCCGGCCCCAGGGGAAGGGGTAGGGCCAGCGGTCGCGGACGCCCTCGGCCGCCACCCACCAGCCCGCCACCGCGGCCGGCCAGAAACGGAGCCGTAGCAGCAGCCGCTGGCCGATGACGAGTACGGCGAAGATGAGCGTCAGGGCCACGGCCAGCGCGAACCACACGTACAAGGCCTCGTTGACCAGCCAGGACAGCAGCGGCACGAAGAACGCCAGGCCGAACACCAGTCCGCACGCGAACGAGCCCCGCAGCCGCCGCCCGGTCAGGGCGAGCACGAGCAGGGCGGGACCCACGGCCGCGAGCGGCCAGGCGTCCACCGGCGGGAAGGAGGCGTAGGTGGCCAGGCCGCCCAGCAGGCTCAGCAGCAGGGCCCAGGGCGCGGCGAACCCGCCGAGGGCATCCGCCCGGCGCGTCCGCGCGCCGGAAGCGGGTGCGGCCTGGGCGGATATCACCCTGGCAGCCTAACCGGCTGATGCACGGTGCGTCACGTCCTGGCGCGCGCCCCCGGGCCGCCGGAACAGCGGCTAGGCCGCCGGAAACATCGGCCGATGTTATTTACCGTGAACGAGGTGTAGCGCTGAGCTATAGTACGGATTGCGAACGCCTCAGTGGGGGGGCGTGCACTTGCCGTTTCCGTTCTTTCTGAGGTAGTGCGCATGAATTTGGCTGAGTCATGATTAAGGTCCGTTACCGTGATCCGAACGAGCTCTCTCCCGGATTACACGCTGCGGCCGAGCGTATCGGCCGTAACACGACGGTTTACCTGCTCTCTGGCCTGACCGCGCAGGAGCGCCAGGCGGCGCTGCGCAGACTCCGGCTGTCCGCCCGGATGGGGCACTGTCCCCCGCTGCCCGCCGCGCAGCTGGGGCTGGCGCTGTTCGCGGACCGGATCAGGACCAGCGTCGGGCAGACCGGAGCTGTCTTCCGGTCTCACCCGGCCGGCAGCACGGTGCCGGTCATGGCGGTCTCGGCCGGCGTGATTGTCTTCCTGTTGTTCTCCACGGTCTCGATCCACGTTCTGCATCCGGTGTCGGAGCCGGTTCCGTTGCCGTCTTCAGGCCCCGCGCCGGCGGTGACGGCCTTCGCCGCCCCCATGCCCAGGTCGTCGCAGGCGCTGGCCGCGGGCGGACTGGGCCAGGCGGGCCAGGCCGACTCCGTCGGCGGGCACCAGACCCAGACCAAGTCGGGATCCAGCGGATCTTCGACCTTCATCTGGCCCACCATTTCCGGCACCGACTCCGGCGCCGGCGCCGGCGACGGCGACGGC
>PMOU01000220.1:0-10328 GCA_003161205.1 Actinomycetota bacterium
ATGACGTTCCTGATCGCGGTGCCTACCGGAGTGAAGTTCTTCAACTGGGTGGGCACCATGTGGAAAGGCCAGCTCACCTTCGAACCGCCGATGCTGTATACGATCGGCTTCCTGATCATTTTCCTCTTCGGTGGCATTACCGGCATTATCCTGGCGTCGCCACCGCTCGACTTCGCCGTGTCCGACTCCTATTTCGTGGTCGCGCACTTCCACTACGTGCTGGCCGGCACGGTGCTATTCGAGATGTTCGCCGGCTTCTACTTCTGGTGGCCGAAGATGACCGGCAAGATGCTGAATAGCCGGATCGGAAAGATCCAGTTCTGGGTGATGTTCATCGGGTTCAACATGACGTTCCTGGTCCAGCACTGGATGGGCGTCGAGGGGATGCCGCGGCGCGTGGCGAACTACCCTGACCTGCCCGGGAACGTGACGACGCTCAACGTCATCTCGACCGTCGGGTCGTGGCTGCTCGCCCTCTCTGTCCTCATGTTCTTCTGGAACGTGTACGTCACCTGGCGATACGGCGAAAAGGTCACCGAAGAGGATCCGTGGGGTTATGGCAGCTCGCTTGAGTGGGCCACATCCTGCCCGCCGCCGCGGCACAACTTCTACCGGATTCCCCGGATCAGGTCCGAGCGGCCCGCGTTTGACGCACATTACCCGGACATTAAGTGGGGCCGTGAATCATACGGTCTCGAGCAGAAGATCCCGGCTATCTCAGACGCGCGGAAGTAGGTTTTCGCATGAAGGTCGAAGGTTGGCTCTTCCTGGGCTGCGGGATATTTTTCGGCGCCGCGGACATCGTGTACTGGTACCTTTCCAAGGACCCGACCGGGACCACCGCGCTCGCGCTCGCCGTGGGGCTCGCGATACTCACCGGCTTCTACGTCCTGTTTACCGGCCGTCGGCTGCCCGAGCGTCCGGAGGACGATCAGGAAGGTGAGATCGAGCAGGGGACCGGCGAGATCGGCTTCTTCAGCCCGCACAGCTGGTGGCCGCTGTACCTGGCGCTCGCCGCGGCCGTCACGGCCGCCGGGCTGGCGATCGGCTGGTGGCTGTTCCTGATGGGGATGCTGTTCACCGTGTTCGCCTCGATCGGCTTCGTCTTCGAGTACTACCGAGGTAACTTCTCTCACTAGTCGCACCCGGGCTAACACCCCGTCAGGCCGGACTGGTAGGCGATGATCACCAGCTGGATGCGGTCACGGGAATCCAGCTTCGTCAGCAGGTGGGCCACGTGCGTCTTGGCCGTGGCCGGGCTGATCGTCAGCTCTTCGGCGATTTCCGCGTTGGACATGCCCCGGGCCACCATCTTCAGCACCTCGAGCTCGCGGTCGGTGAGCACCTGCCGGAGCTTACCGCTGGTCTGGCCGTCGGGACGGACCTCGGGGCGCGGTGTGCGGGCGAACTCGCCGATCAGGCGGCGGGTGACGCTCGGTGCGAGCAGCGCGTCGCCCGCGGCCACGACCCGGATGGCGGTGAGCAGGTCAGCGGGCACGGTGTCCTTGAGCAGGAAGCCGCTGGCCCCGGCCCGCAGCGCGGCGAAGACGTACTCGTCCAGGTCGAACGTGGTCAAGATGAGCACCCGCACCTCGGTGCTCGCGGTGATCCGCCGGGTGGCCTCGATGCCGTCCATCACCGGCATCCGGACGTCCATCAAGATGACATCCGGCCGGGCCCGGCTCGCGACCGCTACCGCCTCCGCGCCGTTACCCGCCTCGCCGACCACGGTGAAGCCGGGTGTGGCCGCGATGATCCCGCAGAACCCGACCCGGACCAGGGCCTGGTCGTCGGCGACCACCACCCGCAGCGCGCCCGTCCCGGTGGTGCCCGGCGCGACGGCGGGTGCGGGCATCAGGGGCGGTCCAGGGGAATATGCGCACTCACCTGGAATCCGTACCCTGGCCGCGGACCCGCGCTGAATTCCCCGCCGAGCAGGGTGACCCGCTCGCGCATGCCGATGATGCCGTGCCCGCCGCTGACACCGTCGGTCCAGCCCGGCCGGGGCCTCGTGTCGACCACGGTGGCGGCCGGTCCGGGCAGGCTGCTGCTGGTGACGGCCATCCCGTGGTGCGAGAGCCCGGCACCCGCCAGCCCCGCGCCCGCCAGTTCCGGCAGTCCCGCGCCGTTATCGGTCACCTCCAGGATCAGCTCGTCGCGACCGTAGCCGATTAGCACCTGGCACGAATTCGCCCGGGCGTGCCTGACCACGTTGGTCAGGGCCTCCTGCACGATCCGGTAGGCGGACCGGTCGATGCTCGCGGGCAAGTCTGTCGGCCGCCCAGAGCGGGTCACCTCCACCCGGACGCCCGCGCTGGCGGTGCGGGCCAGCAGCCGGTCCAGGTCGGCCAGGCCCGGTGCCGGAAACAACGGCGCTACCTCGGAGTCCCCGGCCGCGGCCAGGGCCGCGGCCCGCGGGGCCGACTCCTGCTGGTCCGCCTGGCGCAGGGCGCCCAGCATCCGGCGCATCTCCTCCAGCGCCTCTCGGCTGGTCGCCTGGATGGCTCCGAGAGCGCTGCGCGCGTCGGCAGGCTGGGTGTCGATGACATACTGGCCGTAGCCCGCCTGGACCGCGATGACGCTCATGCTGTGCGCCACCACGTCGTGCAGTTCGCGGGCGATGCGCAGGCGTTCCTCCGCGACCGCCTTGCTCGCCGCCTCGTCTTGCAGCCTGACCGCATACTGGCGCCGCTGCCGGACGATGTAACCGGTGAACCAGGCGATGATCACGCACAGCGCGACGGGCACCAGTCCACCGGGCAGGGAGCGCCTGCCTCCCGTCAGGTCCATGAGCACGGCATCGGCCACGAGAGTAGCGAAAACGGCGGCCAGCACGCGCACCGCGGCCCGCCGGCGTTCGTAGGTCGCCGCGACTAGGTAGAGCACATAGGCCACCGGCAGGAAGTACGTCAGGTCCCTGTTCTGCGCACCGGTCAGCATGGTGATGACCAGTGCGCCCGCCAGCAGCACGCCGAGCATGAGGGCGGGCTGGCGGCGGCGCAGGGCGACCGCGATGACCGCCACGAGCACCAGGAACAGGGCGAGTGGCCAGGCCAGCGTCACCGTCCGGTAAGGCACCGCGAACGGGACGCCCGCAGGCTGGACGACGCTGTGCCTGAACGAGGCGAAGAGGATCACTCCGAACAGCGCGCCGCCCACGTAGTCGACCGCGACCCAGTGGCGGGAACTGAGCCGCATGGTCAGCGGCGGCCGCTGACCGGTAACCCCCGAGATGGTTCGCACGAACCTACCGTAACCGTCTAACCCGGCGAGGGCGTCATCCTGCAGGCGTACCATGCCGGCCGCAGTTCACTCTGGCGGGTGATGCTTGGGCCGGGGCGCCTGCTGAGGTGACCGTCGCCGGAAATGATCGTGGACCGTCACCTCCGTAGGTGACGGTCCACGATCAGCTGGACCTAACCGGCGCCTAGGAGCCGGGGGAGTCCTCCGGGCCCCCGCCCGCGGGCAGCTCGCCGACCGGGGCCGACGGGTGCGACGGGACCGAGCCGACCGCGGCCTCCTGGCCGCCGGTCACCGCGTGCCCGTTCCCCGCCTCGACCGCGTGCCCGTTCCCATGGCCGTTGCCGTGCCCGTTGCCATGACCGTTGGTCTCGACCTCGACGGTCTCGGCGAAGGCGCGATTGGCGATCGCCCTGGCCCGGCCGAGGACCCCGTGGGAATGAGGCGGGGGCACGCCGTTGATGTCTTCCGAGCCGGGACCGGCCATGAGCGCGGGTACCACCTTGGCCTCGAGCACCGCTCGGGCTTCCTCGTTGAGCGGTTGGTGCACCTCGATGAACTCGCCATTGGGCATCTGCCTGATGATGCCGGACTCGTACCCGTGCAGCAGCATCTCCCGGTCCTTACGCTGCAGACCTATACAGATACGTCTGGTGACGACAAAGGCGATCGCGGGTCCGACGAAGACCAAGACCCGCGCGATCCAGGTAATCGTGTACAGCGGGACAGAAAACTTGTCGGCGATGACGTCGTTGGCGCCCTCGGCCCACATGACCCCGTAGAACGTGATCGTCGCCATGCCGGTAGCGGTGCGGATGGGTGCGTTGCGCGGCCGGTCGTTGATGTTGTGGAAGGACTTGTCTCCGGTGGCCCATTGCTCGAAGAACGGCCAGAGCCCTGCGCCCGTCATCACCAGGCCCAGCGGCAGCAAGGCCGGGATCAGCACGCTCAGGGTAATCGTGTGCCCGAAGCCGTTGATCTCCCACGAGGGCATGATGCGCAGCGAGCCTTCCAGCAAGCCCATATAGAAGTCGGGCTGGGAAGCGGAGGAGATGGCCACCGGCGTGTAGGGCCCGTACAGCCAGACCGGGTTGATCTCGGCGAACGTGGCCAGCAGGACCAGCGCGGCGAAGATGAAGAAGAACCACGCCCCGCCCTTGGCCAGGAAGTACGGGAAGAACGGCTGGCCGACCACGTTCTTCTCGGTGTTGCCCTTGGCCGGCATCTGGGTGTGCTTCTGGTGGAACATGATGAACAGGTGCGCGGTGATCAGCCCGAGCAAAATGCCGGGGATCAGCAGCACGTGCAGGATGTACAGCCTCGGCACGATGTCAGTACCGGGGAACGGGCCGCCGAACAGGAAGAACGCCAGGTACGTGCCCACGATCGGGATGCCCTGCAGGACGCCCTCGAGGATCCGCAGGCCGGCCCCGGACAGCTGGTCGTCAGGCAGCGAATATCCGAACAGTCCCTCGAGCAGTCCCAGCGTGAACAGCACGATCCCGATCAGCCAGTTGATCTCGCGCGGCTTGCGGTAGGCGCCGGTGAAGAACACCCGCAGCATGTGAGCCATCAGCGCGGCCATGAACAGGTCCGCGGCCCAGTGATGGATCTGCCGCATCAGCAGGCCGCCGCGGATGTCGAAGCTGATATTCAGCGTCGACTGGTAGGCCTCGCTCATCTTGATGCCGTCGAGCTTCACGTAGGAGCCGTGGTAGACGACGTCGCTCATCGACGGGACGAAGAACAGCGACAGGAAGGTCCCGGTCAGCAGCAGGATGACGAACGACCACAGCGCAATCTCGCCGAGCAGGAACGACCAGTGGTCAGGAAACACCTTCCGCATCAGCACGCGGAATCCGCGCGCCCCGTGGAACCTGTCGTCCAGCCACCCGCCGGTGCCGCTCAGCGCCTTCGGGACCTCAAAGTTCTCGCTCATCCGCGCTCCCAGAAGCTTGGCCCGACCGGCTGAGTGAAGTCGCTCTTGGCTACCAGGTAGCCCTGCGCGTCGGTGGTCATCGGCAGCTGCGGCAGCGGACGCGCCGCCGGGCCGAAGACCACCCGTGCACCCTCCGCCGCCTGGAACGTCGACTGATGGCAGGGACACAGGATGTGGTGCGTGGTCTGCTCGTACAGCGCCACCGGACAGCCGATGTGCGTGCAGATCTTGGAGTAGGCGACGATGTTGTCGACCGTCCAGTTCATCGTGCCGATCAGCGTGTTTCCGGCGTACCGCGTCGGGACCTGGAGCACTCCCGGCTCGAACCTGATCAGGATGACGGTGGCCTTCGTCAGCGCGTCGGGGTCGTCCTCGTAACCTTCCGGCACGATCGTGATCATGCTGCCCGGCTCGCTGAACTCGGCCGGGGTGATCGGCGTATTGGTGCCGTAGACGAGCAGCCGGCGCCCCGGGCTCCACGCGGTGTGCCGCAGGCTGGTGCCAGGCAGCGGGCCGAGGTCCCGCAGCAGCAGGACCGGGGCGGCGAGCAGCGGCAGCGTGCCCAGCATGAGCGTCCGCCGTACCAGCGGCCGCTTGACGAACTGGCTGTTCGCCGCGCCCTCCTTGAAGTACTCCTGGAACGCCTGCCGGTCTACCGGCTCCGATTGCAGGTCGTGCCGCTCTTCGACCACCTCGACATTCGGCATGAGCTGCCGCACCCACAGCGTCGCGCCGACGCCGAGCGCCAGCAGCGCGACCGCCAGTGCGGTGCCGAGCGCCATGTTGGACCGCAGGACGGCGACGACGACGTTGTCGCCGGCCCCCAGGCGGTCCGATCCGACCTCGAGGCCGATGTAGGCGGCGATGAAGCCGCAGCCGGCGATGAACGCCAGGACGAAGCAGGCCGCGACCATCCTCTCGGCTCGCTTGGAGCGGGCCGGGTCAGGGTCTTCGGTGGGGAGCTTGCCCGCGAAGTGCTCGCCGGAATGTGCCGCGTCGCTCGCCTCGCCCGCGCTGCCCGCGACGGTTCCAGGGCCATCTTCGGGACCGAGCAGGCGCGGCGCTGGCGGAGGAGTGCCGATTACCCGGTGCGGAGCCACCGGCCCCTCCGCACCCTCAGCGCCCTCGGTCTCTTCCATGTCGCTCATGATTACTACTACTCCGTCCCCGTCGGTCTTGGATCACGCCGCTTGGCGGTAATCCACAGCGCGATGAGCACCAGGAACCCGATACCACCGAGCCAGGCCACCAGACCCTCGGTGATGGGCCCGGTCCGGCCGAGCGAGAAGCCGCCCGGGTTGGCCTCCACCCGCGTGTCCGTGATGTAAGCGATGATGTCGCGCTTAGCGGCGGGGCTGACCGCGCCGTTGGAGAACACCGGCATCGCCTCGGGCCCCGTCAGCATGGCCTCGTAAATCTGCGTCGGGGTCGAGGCGGTCAGCGCCGGAGCGTACTTGCCGTAGGTCAGCGCGCCGCCCGCCCCGGCGAAGCCGTGGCACTGCGCGCAGTTGGCACTGAACAGCTGTTCTCCGAGGCCTGTGTTCGCCCCGGAGGTGGACACCTGCTGCGCGTCCGGGATCGCGGGGCCGCCGCCGAGGGAGGCGACGTAGTCGGCGATCTGGTAAATCTGCTGCGCGGAGAACAGCGTCGGCTTGCGGTCTTCCTCCGCGCCGACCTCCTTGGCCGGCATGCGGCCGGTCGACATCTGGAAGTCGACGGCGGCCGCGCCCGCGCCAATCAGGCTCGGGGCCTGCGTGGTGCCCTGGGCGTCCAGGCCATGGCAGCTCGAGCAGGTCGCCTCGAACAGGTTCTTACCTGCGACGATGTCCTGCTGCGACGGGCCAGGCGAGGACGCCTGCGCGCTGCTGCCCGTATGGGTGAAGGCCCCGTACAGCAGCCCGACGACGACGAGCCCGAGCAGCAGGGCCGCGTAGCCGGCGACCGGGCGCCTGCGCCTGGCGTTGATCCAGCTCACTCGCTGTCCCCTGACTAGTGGATGAGGTAGATGGTGGTGAACAGGCCGATCCACACGACGTCGACGAAGTGCCAGTAATACGACACGACGATCGCGCTGACCTGCTGTTCATGCGTAAAGGTCTTGGCCGCGTAGGTACGGCCGAGAAGGAAGATGAACGCGATGAGGCCGCCTGTCACGTGCAGCCCGTGGAACCCGGTGGCCAGGTAGAACACCGAGCCGTAGTTGCTCGAGGCCAGGGTCAGGTGCTGCTTCCTGACCAGGTCCAGGTACTCGTAACCCTGCCCGCAGACGAAGTAGGTGCCCATCAGCAGGGAGAGCACGTACCACTCGCGCAGTCCCCAGCTCATCGGATGGAACAGGCCCCTCACCCGCCTGATCTGGCCGCGCTCGACCGCGAACACGCCCATCTGGCAGGTCACGCTGGACAGCAGCAGGACAGTGGTGTTCACCGACCCGAGCGCGATGTCCAGGTGCGCCCCTGGCCAGGCCAGGCCCTGGCCCTTGTCCACTGATCTGATGGTGAAGTACATCGCGAACAAGGCCGCGAAAAACATCAGTTCAGAGGACAGCCAGACGATGGTGCCCACGCTGACCAGGTTCGGTCTGCTGGCCGGACTACGGGGAGCCGTCTCCACGGTTGCTGTCGCCACGAAGCAATTATTACGACAACCTGTAGGCGATCGCTACGCGACCCCCCGCGTTGATAGCGGTATCGGTACCATGCAGTGTCATGAAGGTCGTTGTGTACAGCCACGACGCGGATGTCCGGGCCCAGATAAGGCTCGCCATCGGGCGTCGTCCCGCCATGGACGTGCCGGACGCCGAGATCATCGAGGTGGCCACGCAGCCTGCCCTGTTCCGGCTGCTCGATGCCGGAGGCGCCGATGTGATGGTGCTCGACGGGGAGGCGCAGCCCGCCGGCGGCATGGGCGTGTGCCGCCAGGTGAAGGACGAGATCTACGACTGCCCGCCGGTGCTGCTGGTCGTCGGCCGGCCCGACGACGGCTGGCTGGCCACCTGGTCGCGGGCTGACGCCGTGGTCAGCCACCCCATCGACCCGATCGTGCTGGCGCACGAGCTAGCCGGGCTGATGCGGGAGCGTCCAGCCGTCAGCGGCTAGCTCCCGCCGCGGTCTCTTCCTTTTTCATTCCGAACGAACCCTGGTTCCACTTTCCGTACCCCTGGGGGCCTGCCATGGATGCCCGCACCACGTGGCCCGCGCTGCTCGGCGTCTTGATCCGCGGTGAGTCGCTCACCGCGGATGAGAGCGAGTGGGCCATGAACGAGATCATGGAAGGCGCGGCCACGCCCTCCCAGATCGCGGGTTTCGGGGTCGCGCTGCGGATCAAGGGCGCGTCGGTGGCCGAGCTGACCGGGCTGGCCCGGGCGATGCTCGCCCACGCGACGCCGATTCACCTGCCGGGCCACCTGACCGACCTCGTCGGGACCGGGGGAGACGGGGCGCATACGGTCAACGTCTCCACCATGGGCACGATCGTGGCGGCGGCGGCCGGCGTGCGGATGATCAAGCACGGCAACCGGGCCGCGTCCTCGGCCTGCGGGGCCGCCGACGTGCTCGAGGCCCTCGGCGTGGTCATCGACCTGCCGCCGGCCGCGACCGCGGAGCTGGCCGGTGCCGTCGGGGTCGCGTTCTTGTTCGCGCCCCTGTATCACCCGGCGCTGCGGTACGCCGGTCCGACCAGGAGCGAGCTCGGCGTGCCGACCGTGTTCAACTACCTCGGCCCGGTCGCCAACCCGGCCCGGCCGTCGTCCCTGGCGGTCGGGGTGGCGGACCCGCGCATGGGCGAGATCATCGCGGGCGTGCTGGCCGGGCGGGGCTGCTCGGCCCTGGTGTTCCACGGCTCGGACGGCCTGGACGAGCTGACCACGACCGCCCCGTCCTCGCTGTGGGTGGTGCATGGCGGGGAGGTGGCCAGGACCGAGTTCGACCCCGCGTCGCTGGGCCTGCGCCGGGCCTCGCTCGAGGACCTGCGCGGCGGTGACGCCGAGCGCAACGCGGCGGCGGTCCGTGCGGTGCTGGGCGGCGAGCACGGCCCGGTGCGCGACATCGTGCTGCTCAACGCCGCCGCCGCCCTGGCCGCGGCGGCCGGCGTCCCCGGCCCGGAGGCAGTCACCTCCGCGCTGGCCGACGGTTACGCGCGCGCCGCCGAGGCCGTGGACTCCGGTGCCGCCAGCGCCCTGCTCGACCGCTGGATAACAGTTAGCCGCCAGCTAGCCCCCTAGCCCGGAATCGTCCTACGCCTCGGCGCCGAGGGAGAACGCGGCCTCGAGGTCATGCCGGGTGTAGGTGCGGAACGCGATGTGGGTCACGGTGTGCGTGACGCCGGGCACCTTGTTCAGCCGCCCCGGGATGACGTCGGCGAGCTGCTCGTGCGAGCGGACCCGGACCATCGCGACCATGTCGAACTCCCCGGTCACCGAGTACACCTCGCTGACCTCGGGGATGTTGGCGATCGTTTCGGCGACCTCGGGGATGCGCTGGATCTCTGCCTTCACCAGAACGATCGCGGTGACCACCGGATGCCTCCCAGGTTTCTCATCGGAGCTGGCGCTTACGGTACTACGTCAGGACCTCTGGCCAGGCGCGGAGCTCGCCGAGGGTACGGACGCCGCGGTGCGCCAGGCGCCGCATCAGCCAGCCGAGGACGTCGGCGGTCGCGCGGGCGTCGGCCAGCGCACGGTGACACGGCGCGGTCCGCGCGCCGAAGAACCCGGCCAGCGTGCTCAGCTTGCAGTCCGGGATCTCGTCCGGGTCCATGACGTGCCTGGCCAGCGTGACGGTGTCCAGCACGGTGAAGCCCGGCCAGGCCAGGCCGCAGTCTTCGCACGCGGCGAGCAGGAAGCCGAGATCGAACGGCGCGTTGTGCGCGACCAGGACGCAGCCCTGCGCGAAGTTCAGCAGGCCAGGCAGGACCGCGGCTAGCTTCGGAGCCGAGGCCAGCATCCGGTCGGTGATCCCGGTCAGGTCAGCGATGCCCGGCGGGACCGTCGTGCCGGGGTCGACCAGCGAAGCGAACTCTCCCTGACGCCGGCCGCCGCGGACCCGGACCGCGCCGATCTCGGTGATCGCGGCTTCCTGCGGCGACCAGCCCGTCGTCTCCAGGTCGACGACGGCGAACTCAAGCTGGCCCAGCTCAAGTCGGGCCAGCT
>PMOU01000220.1:10335-22679 GCA_003161205.1 Actinomycetota bacterium
GCCGCAACAAGCCGCGGAGCCCGCGAGCTCCGGCGGGTTGTCCGGCTCCGGAGAAATGTCAGAGGCTCCCGTTAACGTGTGCTCGTCCATTCACAGAATGCAAGGGGAGACATCATGGTGATTGATTGCAGCCGTTGCGTGATGCGCGGTGCCGGTTGCCAGGATTGCGTTGTCGCCGTCCTTAAGCCGGCCCGGGCGACGGGCTATCTGCCGAAGGCGGCAGACTATCTGGACGAGGCTGAAGTACGGGCGCTTGGCGTTCTCGCGGATGCGGGCATGGTGCCGCCACTCCGGCTTTCGCTGCCTGGCTCCAAGGTCCGGCCAAGCACGCGGACCTGGGTTTTCCCCGCCACGAAAGCCTCGTGATGATAGCGTGACAGCCTCCCTCCTGCGAGTGAATCGCCGCATCGTAATGAAGTAGTTGGAACTGGGTGAATCGGTTGTACCGCCCTTTTCGCTTCACTACGCTGAGCCAAAAGCTGCCTGGCTGGTAACCGGCGTCACGGCTGGGCGAACGCGCAGGTAAATGAGACGACAAGGGAGCGTGGTGGGTACGTGGGTACGCGGCTAGCAGCCGTTGAGGCCCGGATTCGCCGCGGTGTCGCGATCGCGGCGGGACTACTCGCGGTCGGCGGACTTGCGGTCTATGCCACCGGCGCGGTCGCTGCTCCCCAACCGACCGTTGCCCAGGTGCAGGCCAAGGTCAACCAGCTCACGTCGCAGTTTGACCAGGTCAGCGAGCAACTCGACCAGGCCGACCAGCAGATCTCCGCCGCGCAGTCGAGGCTGTCCCAGGTGCGGGTGCACCTGGACCACGCCGACGCCCAGTTCCAGGCGGCGCAGGCGAACGTGGCCCAGACCGCCGCCGCGGCGTTCGAGGACACCGGCGCGACCTCCGTCGCGGGCGTGCTCACCTCAGGTGACCCCTCGATCCTGCTGCAGCAGGGCTCGCTGCTGCTGGAGCTATCCGGCACCCGCAACGCGGAAACTGAGCAGCTTCTCAGTGACGCCAGCCAGCTGGCCGGCGTCGAGCAGGAGATGCAGCGCACGGAGAGCGGGATCGCGACGCTGAAGAGCCAGCTCGCCGCCCACAAGAACTCCCTGAGCAAGCTCATCACCACCCAGAAGGCGACGCTGGCGAGCTTGACCGTACCGGAGCAGCAGGCGGTGGAGAGCGACTCGATCGGCGCCGACGGCAGTTCCGCACCCCAGACCTACAGCGGGCCGACCAGCACCGAGGCGGACAAGGCCGTCGAGTTCGTCTACGACCAGCTCGGCTGCCCGTATGTCTACGGCGCTACCGGCCCGTGTCACGACGGGTTTGACTGCTCCGGACTGGTCCAGGCCGCGTGGGCGTACGCGGGTGTGTCGATACCGCGCGATACCTATGAGCAGTGGGCGGCGCTGCCGCACATCTCCGTTTCCGCGCTTGAGCCCGGTGACCTGCTATTTTACGACGGTGTGGGGCACGTGGCCATATACGTGGGCGACGGCGAAATCATCGACGCGCCGCAGACAGGGCTGGATGTGGAGAAGATCCCCATGAGCACGGCCTGGTACGCCGACAACTTCGTCGGCGCGGCGCGGCCCTGACCTCCCTGGCCGGCGCTTTACCGCCCGCCGCGCGTTACCATCGGGTTATAGTCCGGGCTCCGGGCGCAGGGAGCGTGCATCGTGACGCAGCTGGCAGGGATTACTATCCGCCCGGTGACCTGCGGGTGTCTGACGCCGACCGCGACCGGGCGCTGTCCGNNCGTCGTCGCCGTGGCGAACGCCCTCAGGCCCGACCCCACCCTGGCCCAGCGCGGGCTGGTCCAGGAAGTGCTGGCCCGCCAGGGTCTGTCGATCCCTCTTCCCCCCGCCCCGGGTTTCGACTGGGCCGGCACGATAACACCAGGCGCACTCGCCGTGCTGCTCGTCGTGCTGTCATCTTCGTGCGGGCGACCCGCGCCGCCAGGTCGTGATGCTCCCGTTCACCGCCGGGATGCTGCCATGCTGGCTCCCCTCGTCGGGGTACGCCCTGAATTTTCGTGGCTATGCCTGATTCCTTTTCGCCGCCGCAGGTGTCGTTCCCGCCGACCGGGGTACCCGATCTTCACCGAGGCCGACCACGACGGATGCCGATTGTCGCCCTGCCGAATGTGATGTCACGAATAGGAATGCCGGCATGGAAGTCAGCCTGATCGTCAGCCTCGTGCTGGCCGCGGTCCTCGTCCTGGTGTGCGTGGCTGCCAACCGCGTCTGGCTCCGCGCGCGGCGCCGCGAGCGGGAGAGGGAAAGCTGGGACCAGCTCAGGCTCAGTTACCCCGACCTTGACCGGGAGCTCGACCGGATCTGGCAGCGCTAGTAACCGTATCTCCGGTGGCGGGCGCGTGTCCCGATACACTCGTGCGGTGCGCCGCACGCTGATCGTCACCAACGACTTCCCGCCACGTCAGGGCGGTATCCAGTCGTTCGTGCACGCGCTGGCCGCCCGGCTGCCCGACGTCATCGTGTACGCGCCCGCCTGGACCGGAGCGGCGGAGTTCGACGCCAGACAGTCGTTTCCGGTCATCCGCCACCCGACGTCGCTCATGCTGCCGGTGCCGAGCGTGTCGCGGCGGGCCGCGGCCATTGCCCGTGAACACGGCTGCGAGTCGGTCCTGTTCGGCGCGGCGGCGCCGCTCGGACTCATCACCCCGGCGCTGCGCCGGGCCGGCGTGAGCCGGGCGGTCGCGCTGACGCACGGCCACGAGGCGGGCTGGGCCGCGCTGCCCGGCGCCCGCGGCCTGCTCCGCCGCATCGGTGACGAGGTGGACGTGGTGACCTACCTGGGTGAGTACTTCCGGGTCCGGCTAGCCCGGGCCCTGTCGCCCGCGGCGGCCAGCCGGATGGTGCGGCTGGCGCCGGGCGTGGACGTGACGTTCTTCCGCCCGGGAGCTGGCGGTCAGGCGATCAGGGAGCGGCTCGGGCTCGCCGGGAAACCCGTGGTGGCCTGCGTATCCCGGATGGTTCCGCGTAAGGGCCAGGACACGCTGATCAGGGCCTGGCCGCAGGTCCGCGCGCAGGTGCCTGACGCGTGCCTGCTGCTCGTCGGCGACGGCCCCTACGCGCCTGAGCTGAAGGGTCTGGCCCAGCGCCTGGGCGGGCCCGGCGACGTCATCTTCACCGGCCCCGTGCCCTGGTCCGAGCTGCCCGGATACTACGACGCGGCGGATGTCTTCGCCATGCCCTGCCGGACGCGCCGGGCCGGGCTGGACGTGGAGGGGCTGGGCATCGTCTACCTGGAGGCCTCGGCCACCGGCCTGCCCGTGATCGGCGGCGACTCGGGCGGCGCCCCTGACGCCATCCTCGACGGCGAGTCCGGCTACGTCGTCCACGACGTCGCGGGCGTCGCGGCCCGTATCACCGAGCTGCTCCGCGATCCCGCCAAGGCCAAGGCCATGGGGGAGAAGGGCCTGGCCTGGGTCGACCGGGAGTGGCGCGAGGAACTCCCCGCCGCCCGCCTGGCCGCCCTGCTCAGCTGACGCCAGGGCTAAGCCCGGCCACCTCGCCTGAGCCCGCCTTAGCCTCGTCTAAGGCCCCTCTAAGCAGGCAAAATAGGGATTTCCTCCGATGCGGTAAGGGGGGTCTTACCGCGAGACTCACTAGTGACGGTCAGAGATGACCAGAACATTGAGGAGGAACGATGAACGCCTACACGACCCGGATCATGGTCACAGACCACATCAGGGAGTTCCGCGAGCAGACGGCGGCGGCCCACCGAGCCGATCAGGCTCGCGCCGACCAGCGCAAGCCCGGCACGCACGCCCACCACGGCATGGGCTGGCTCCTGCGCCACGCGTAATCAGCACACAACCGCATGAGGAAGGCAGACATCATGAACACCGCAACCCGAAGCAACCTCCTGGTTCGCGCCGCCCGGCGGATAGCCGCGGCCACGTCCGAGATCAACTACGCCCAGGAGCGGATCCTCGACAACAGGGTGCACTCGGCCGGTAAGTAACCAGGCCGACTGTCAGCGACCTACTTCGAGTTCCTCTTCATAACCCGACGACGAGCCGTCCGAGATAGCGGACGGCTCGTCGTTTGCGGCTCAGCGGCTCAGCGGCAGTGGCTCAGTGGCTCGGCTCAGGAGTACAGCGCCTCGATGTCAGCGGCGAAGTCCTTCATCAGCACGCTCCTGCGGATGCCGAGCTTGACCGTGAGCTGCCCGCTCTCCTGGGTGAAATCGTCCTCCAGAATCCGGAACTTCCTGATCGACTCCGCCCGGGACACCGTCTTGTTCGCGTCGTCCACCGCCTCCTGCACGGCTGCGATGAGATCCGGGTCCTCGCGCAGCGTGGCGATCGTCGCGTCGGCGGGTTTGCCGTGCTTTGCCTTCCAGGGGCCGAGCGCCTCAGGATCGACGGTGATCAGCGCGGCGATGAAGGGCCTGCCGTCGCCGACGACCATGGTCTGGCTGATCAGGGCGTGGCTGCGGAGCCGGTCCTCGAGCACCGCGGGCGCCACGTTCTTGCCCCCGGCGGTGACGATCATCTCCTTCTTGCGCCCGGTGATCCGCAGGAATCCCTCGTCGTCGAGCTCGCCGATGTCACCGGTGCGGAACCACCCGTCGGCCGTCAGTGTCTCCTTGGTCGCCGCGTCGTTCTGCCAGTAGCCACGGAAGACGTTCGCCCCGGACATCAGGATCTCGCCGTCCTCGGCGATCTTGAGCGCGACGCCGGGCAGCGGCTGCCCGACCGTGCCGATCTTGTTCCGGTCCGGCCGGTTCACGGTGGCCGCCCCGGTCGTCTCGGTCAGCCCGTACCCCTCGAGCACGGTGACGCCGGCGCCGCGGAAGAAATGGAGGAGCCGTTCGGTGAGCGCGGCGCCGCCGGACACGGCGTACTGCGCCCGGCCGCCGAGGGCGACCCGCAGCTTGCCGTAGACCAGCCGGTCGAACAGGGCGTGCTGGGCCCGCAGCCGCAGCGCCGGGCCGCCGGGGGTGTCGGTGGCCTGGCTGTAGGCGATCGCGACCCGGGCCGCCCGGCCGAATATCGCGCCCTTCCGCTCGCTGACGGCTCGCTGCTCGGCGCCGTTGTAGACCTTCTCGAACACCCGCGGCACCGCCAGGATGAACGTAGGCCGGAACGAGGCCAGGGCGGGGAGCAGTTCGGTCACGTCCGGGGCGTGCCCGAGCACGATCCCGCCCTCGATGCAGCCGACTTCGATGATCCGGGCGAAGACGTGCGCGAGCGGCAGGAACAGCAGCGTGCTGGGCTCCTGCGCGCCGGCGATGATCGCCAGCGGGCCGAGGAAGGCGTTGCGCACGTCGGCGAGCAGGTTCTCGTGGGTCAGCTCGCAGCCCTTGGGGCGCCCGGTGGTGCCCGAGGTGTAGATGACCGTGGCCACATCGGACGCCTGGGCCGTGGCGGCCCGCGCGGCGATGACCTCATCGGTGACGGACGAGTCGCCCCCGGCGAGCGGGGACTCCCCAGAGCCCGCATCGATCCGCCACAGATACTTCAGGGCCGGCACCTGATCGCGGAAGCCGTCGATGATCTGCTCGAAGGCGGCCGTCTCGGCGAAGCAGGCCCGCGCGCCTGAGTTGGTCAGTATCCATTCGGCCTGCTCGGCCGAGGAGGTCTCGTAGACCGGTACGGTCACGGCGCCCGCGACCCAGATGGCATAGTCGATCAGCGTCCACTCGTACCGGGTGTGCGACATCAGCGCGACCCGGTCCCCGACCTCGATCCCGGCCGCGACCAGCCCCTTGGCCACCGCGACGACCTCGTCCTTGAACTGGCCCGCGGTCACGTCCTGCCAGCCGCCGCCCGGACCGGGCCGGCGCATCACCACCGCCCGCGGCTGTTCCGCGGCCCGGCGGAAGACGGCATCGGCGAGATTCGCGGAGGCGGGGATCTCCGACAGGGCCGGAATGCTGAATTCGCGCACGGCATCTCCAGTGATGTAGCTACATGACGGTACAAGCACAAGCTTAGAGCGCGCGCTCGCCGGTTCCCGGTGACGATCTTGGCGCCAGGCCAGCCTACGGTGGTGACATGCGAGTTCACGTGGTGAGCGACGTGCACGGCCGCGCGGACGCGCTGGCCGGCGCGGCGGACGGCGCCGACGCGCTGATCTGCCTGGGCGACCTGCTCCTGTTCCTGGACTACGCCGATCACGGCCAGGGTATCTTCGCCGATTTGTTCGGCGAGCAGGCGGCGAGTCGCTACGTCGAGCTGCGCACCGCGAAGAAGTTCGACGAGGCCAGGGAGTTCTCCGCCGGGCTGCTCGCGAGCCGGCCCGAAAGCCGCAGTGTCCTGTTCGAGGGGGCCATGGCCAGGCAGTACGCCCAGTTGTTCGGCGCGCTGCCCGAACCCGCCTACCTGACCTACGGCAACGTCGATGTCCCGGCCATGTGGGAGCGGTACGCCAAACCCGGACACCACGTGCTCGACGGCGGCACGGTGGAACTCGGCGGGCGGACGTTCGGATTCGTCGGCGGCGGCCTGAAATCGGCCTATCGCACGCCGTATGAGATCAGCGAGGACGAGTTCCGGGCCAAGCTCGAAGCGGTCGGCGAGGTGGACGTCTTGTGCACGCACATTCCGCCCGCCGTTCCCGAGCTTCTCTACGACACCGTGGCCAGGCGGCTGGAGAAGGGCAGCGTGGCCCTGCTCGAGATGATTAAGGCCACCCGGCCGAGGTACTCGCTATTCGGGCACGTGCACCAGCCGCTGGCCCGCAGGACCAGGATCGGCGTCACCGAATGCCTGAACGTCGGGCATTTTCGCGCCACCGGCGTCCCCTTTGTCCTGCAGTTGTAGCGGGTAAGATCATGGGCAGGAGGCGTTAGGTGTCGGAATCCCGAGGAGAAGACCAGCCAGGGAGCAGTAGCTCTCCCGGCGGTCAGCCCGCAAGTAACAGTGGCACGAACAGTGGCCAGCCCAGAGCGAGCAGCAGCCGGTCAGGAGGCAGCTCGCGAAGCGATGGCACGCCGCGAGCCGACAGCTGGTCAAGAAGCACNNCGTCGAGAAGCAACGGCCAGTCAGGCGGCCGCAGCCAGCCAGGCCGGAACAGCGACCCCGTCGCTGATTTCCAGCGCTGGCTGATGAAGGCGGGCGCGCGCAGCATGGCCAACCAGGTCGCCGACCAGGTCAAGAAGACGATGGGCCAGGAAAAGCGGCGGGATCGCGGTGACGTCTGGGACACGGCGACGACCGAGCTGCCGCCCAACGAGCCGCTGGAATGCCAGTGGTGCCCGGTCTGCCAGGCGGCCCGCGCGGCCCGCGTGTCCGGCCCGGGCCTCGGGGCCAAGCTGACGGGCGCGAGCGGGGTCCTGGCGTCGGTGGTCTCCGATGCCTTCTCCGCCTTCGAGCAGGTCATGAAAACCCAAGATCAAAATCATTCAGCCGAACGGACGGTGGTAACTCCGCCCCCGCCAGCTGCACCGGATCGCGGGGAAACCGCTCCATGACGCTCGCCATCGGCGTTGACGTCGGTGGCACCAAGGTCGCGGCGGGGGTGGTCGATGAAGACGGCCGGGTCCTCGCCAAGTTGAAGAGGTCGACTCCGGCGGCGAGCCCGGCCCGGACCGAACAGGCGATCGCCGATGTGGTGACCGAACTGCTCGCCGTCCCCCAGATCCACCCGCATCAGATCACCGCCATCGGGCTCGGCGCGGCCGGTTTCGTCGACAGCGACCGGGCCAGGATGCTGTTCGCGCCGAATCTGGCCTGGCGGGACGAGCCGCTGAAACAGCGGGTCGAGGAGCGGCTGGGCCGCGAAGTGGTGGTGGAGAACGACGCCAACGCCTCAGCCTGGGCCGAGGCGCGGTTCGGGGCCGCCCGCGGGTACCGCGACGTGATGCTGGTGGCGGTGGGAACGGGCATCGGCGCGAGCATCATCATCGGCGGCGAGCTCTACCGCGGCCGGTGGGGTATGGCGGGCGAGCCCGGGCACGTCCGCGTGGTTCCCGACGGACGGCTGTGCGGATGCGGGAACCGAGGCTGCTGGGAGCAGTACTGCAGCGGGAACGCCCTGGTTCACGAGGCACGCGAATTCGCCAGGCGCACCCCGAAAGGCGCCATGCGGCTGCTGCAGCTGGGCGGGGGAGCGCCCGAGGGTATTTCCGGCCCGGAGATAACCCAGGCCGCGACCGAAGGCGACCCGGCCGCGCTTCGCTGCTTCCAGATCGTGGGCGGCTGGCTCGGCCAGGGGCTCGCCGACCTGGCCGCGATCCTTGATCCGGCCTGCTTCGTGATCGGCGGCGGCGTATCGGAAGCAGGCGACCTGCTGCTTGATCCGGCCCGGGCTTGGTTCGAGCGAGCGCTGACCGGACGCGGTCACCGGCCGTTCGCGGAGATCAAGGCCGCCGAGCTCGGCGAGGACGCGGGCATCGTCGGTGCCGCCGATCTCGCCCGCCGGGACCGGTTCGTCAGCCGCCGGTCCTTCAAACCACGGCCCCGTCGTCCCCGTCGTCGGGACCTCCGGGACCCGGCTCGTTCATCCGCAGCACGAGTATGGCGAATCCGGTGATGAACGCGGCGACCGCGCAGAACACCGCGAACCCAGACAGCGACCAGCCGGCCGCGGTCGCCACGACCAGGTAAACCGGGCCGCCGAACAGCGCCGCCCAGGCGCCCTTGGCGATGGAGTCGAGCTTGGGCAGCGGTGGCGGGGCCGGCGGGACGAAGTGCCCCTCGTCGTCCGCCCGCGGGGCCGGCACCTGGCGCGGCCGTATGCTCCGCGCCGAGGTCCGCCGCCGCCGCGCGTCTTGGATCACATCGGGTTCGCGGGCCCCTTGGAGTCCGTCAGGATCAAGCGCGCCCCGTGCCCCTTCGTCGTCGAACCCGCGTATCGCCTTAGCCCCGTGCGCCTCTCGCGTTCCTTCGATCCCGTCCGCGGCCCCGTTCCCCGCCGGTGGTCCCGTGATCCCGTCCGCGGCCCCGTTCCCCGCCGGGGGTCCCTCGATCACCGCCTGCGAGGGCTCCTGGGCTTGGGGTCCTTGAGGTCCTTGGGGTCCTTGAGGTCCTTGGGGTGGTGGCCGCACGTCCTCGCGCTCTGGCCAGGGGACCGGCTGCTGGGTANNCGCTGTGCGAATGAGGCCCTGGCACCACGATATCTTGCCCCAGACCCCGGGCCGGGAGGATAAAGGGATATACCGGAGTCAGGTTACGACAGCATGCCCCGGCCCGCCCTGGCCGTCACCGTGATGTCGGCATACGGCAGGGCTCGCCGCGCCTTCAGCCACCGCCAGCGCTTGCCGGCCGCCGCGGCGTCAGGCAGGTCCAGGACGGCAGCGATCGCCTCGTCCTCCATGCCCAGTGCCTGCGCGCCCTCGAAGACGTCATGTTCGAGGCGGTCCAGTTCAAGCCGGACGGCCTGCAGGAGAACCAGCCCCGCCCCGACGTCCAGGGCCTCCGCTTGTCCCGACGATGCTGCCTCGATCACTGACCTGATCGCATCCAGATCGGGGACGAGGCGCTTCTCGGTATCCCACAGCAGGCGATCCACACCGGACGCATAGCGTTCGGTCAGGTGCCTGCGTGAGGCCGTGACCATGTCAGGTGATGGAGCGGGCGGTTCCATGTATCCAATTTAGGACGTCGGGCTGGGCTCGTCTACCGGAGGCAAATGGCTTTATGTCACGATCTAATGACCTTAGGTCATCAGATCATTTCTAGGTCAGGCCCGCGTCACGTGGCGTGGTCCTGGATGAACTTGAGGCTGCCCTCGAAGATGGTCTGCGCGTCGTTATCAAGCGTCGCGACGTGGTAGCTGTCGGCGCACGGGCGCACCGTGACCTGGGCTTCGGGCACGCCGGCCAGGAGCGCGCGCATGCTGGCGGGTCCGACGACGTGGTCCACGGTGCTGCGATAGACCAGGACCGGCTGGGTGATGTCGCCGAGGTGCCCGACGGTGCTGCTCCAGAGTTTTGGCAGCGTGGCGGCCGCCCGGACCGGCACCCGGTCATAGCCGACCTCGAACGCGCCCGGCTTCTTGACGTCGCTCGCGATGCCGGGCAGTGACCGCAGCACGTGCTTGAGCACCGGGGCGAGCAGGAACAGCTTGGTGTCCGGCGCCAGGGACGGGTTGACCAGCACGAGGCCGCGCACCTCGCGGCCGTGCACCTCGGCTAGGCGCAGCGCCAGGCAGCCGCCCATGGAAAGGCCGAAGACGAAGGTCTGCTCGCACCGCTTCGCCAGCGCGCCGAAGGCGAGATCCACCTCGGTGTACCAGTCCTGCCCGCCGGTACGCGCCAGGTCCTGCCACCTGGTGCCGTGCCCGGGCAGCCGGGGCAGGCTGACGGACANNCCGTGGCACAACAGCACGCCGACCGGGCCGCCGGCGGCCTCGAACGGCTCCGCGCCCGGCAGCATGACGCCCGGAAGCACTGGTGACATGCTGGCATCGTCGCATGCCGGACCACGTGACGCATCCGCGGGGACGTGGGACGATATGAAGGTGTTCTACTGGGTGACGAAAATGACGCTCGGGATGACGCTGAAGATCGTCTTCCGGCCCCGCGCCTGGGGCGTCAAGAACGTTCCTAGGCGGGGTCCGGTTATTCTCGCGAGCAACCACCTGTCGTTCTCCGACCACTTTTTCGGGCCGCTGCCGGTGCCGCGCAAGGTGATCTTCCTGGCCAAGTCGGAGTACTTCACCGGGCGCGGGTTGAAGGGCCTGATCAGCAAGATCTTCTTCACCGGCGTCGGCCAGATTCCGATCGACCGGGCCGGGGGAGCGGCGAGCGAGCAGGCAATCAGGACCAGTCTGCAGGTGCTGGCGGCGGGGCACGTGCTCGGCATCTACCCCGAGGGCACCCGGAGCCCGGACGGCCGCCTGTACCGGGGCAAGACCGGGGTCGCCCGGCTGGCCATCGAGTCCGGTGCTCCGGTGGTCCCGTGCGCCATGATCAACACCTTCGAGTTCATGCCGCCGGGCACGCTCCGGCCGAACATGCGGTTCCGGCCGGGGGTGCGGTTCGGCGAGCCGCTCGACTTCTCCCGTTACCGCGGCCGGGAGGCCGACGGCCTGCTGCTGCGGGCCATCACCGACGAGATCATGCAGGCGATCGCCAAGCTCTCCGGCCAGGAATATGTCGACATCGACGCCCGCCGGGCCAAGGCCGGACTCGCCGGCCCCGGTACCGGCACCCCTGAGGTCGGCGGCGGGGACTCTAACCCGGCCTGATGGCGTCCGCGGGGTCGCGGGCTGTAGTTTTTATCCCGGCTCGTCCCGCAGCTTCCCTGACGGGGGCTCGCGCGCACTAAGGTGGTTGCCATGCGAGTGGGAGTCCTCACCGGCGGCGGCGACTGCCCCGGCTTGAATGCTGTTATCCGCGCTGTGGTCCGCAAGGGCGTGCAGGAGTACGGCTTCGAATTCGTCGGGTTCCGGGACGGGTGGCGGGGTCCGCTCGAAGGCGATACGGTGCCCCTGGACGTGCAGGCGGTGCGCGGCATCTTGCCGCGCGGCGGCACGATCCTCGGGTCGTCCCGCACCAACCCGCTGAAGAGCGGGGCCGCCGGCGGTCGCACCGGCATCGACCGGATCAAGGACAACCTGGCGGGCCTGGGCGTGGACGCGCTGATCGTGATCGGCGGCGAGGACACCCTCGGCGTGGCGNNTGCCGAAGACGATCGACAACGATCTCGGCGCCACGGATTACACCTTCGGCTTCGACACGGCCGTGAACATCGCCATGGAGGCGATCGACAGGCTGCACACGACGGCGGAGAGCCACCACCGGGCCCTGATCGTCGAGGTGATGGGCAGGCACGCAGGCTGGATCGCGCTGCACGCGGGCATGGCCGGCGGCGCGAACGTGATCCTCATCCCGGAACGGCCGTTCGACATCGAGAAGGTCTGCGCCTACGTGCAGCACCGGTTCCAGACCAGGTTCGCGCCGATCGTGGTCGTCGCCGAAGGGGCCCACCCGGTGAGCGAGGACCTGGCCACCACCAACGAGCAGCTTGACTCGTTCGGCCATGTGCGGCTCGGCGGGGTGGGCCAGCTGCTGGCCGAGGAGATCGAGAAGCGGACCGGCAAGGAGGCCCGCTGCACCGTGCTCGGCCATGTCCAGCGCGGCGGTACGCCGACGGCGTTCGACCGGGTTCTCGCCACCAGGTTCGGCGTGCACGCGGTACAGGCGGTGCACGACGAGGCGTTCGGTGTCATGGTGGCCCTGCGCGGCACCGATATCGTCCGCGTCCCGCTCACCGAGGCCACCAGCCAGCTCAAGCTGGTTCCTCCCCAGCGCTACGCCGAAGCCGAAGTCTTCTTCGGCTAATCCCGGGCGGCGGGCCCGGCCTCAGCTGGCCTGCGCCGCGGCCCTGGTGCCTGCCTGCTGGCCAGCCGGCCCGAGCTGGGTCCCGGTG
>PMOU01000286.1 GCA_003161205.1 Actinomycetota bacterium
CCGCCCTGGGGCAGCGCGCCGATCAGCGCGGCCGGGGCCGCGGCCGCGGTGCCGGCCGCGGTGGTGCCCGGCCCGGCGGGGTGCGGGCTGCCCAGGATGCCCAGCCCGGCGTATTGCTCGAGCTTGGCCCGCGAATCGGCGATATCCAGGTTCCGCATGGTCAGCTGACCGATCCGGTCCGCCGGACCGAACGCGGAATCCCCGGTCCGTTCCATCGACAGCTTGTCTGGGTGATAGCTGAACGCCGGCCCGGACGTGTCCAGCACCGAGTAGTCCTCACCACGCCGCAGCCGCAGGCTCACCTGCCCGGTCACCGCGGTCCCGACCCACCGCTGCAGCGACTCCCGCAGCATCAGCGCCTGCGGATCCAGCCACCGGCCCTCGTACAGCAGCCGCCCCAGCCGCCGCCCCTGGCCGTGATAGGCCGCGACGGTGTCCTCGTTGTGGATCGCGTTGACCAGCCGCTCATAGGCCGCGTGCAGCAGGGCCATCCCCGGTGCCTCGTAAATGCCTCGGCTCTTGGCCTCGATCACCCGGTTCTCGATCTGATCCGACATCCCCAGCCCGTGCCGCCCCCCGACCGCATTGGCCTCCAGCACCAGATCAACCGCCGAGGCGAACTCCTTGCCGTTCACGCTCACCGGCCGTCCCTGCTCAAACCCGACCGTGACATCCTCCGCCGCGATCTCCACTCCCGGATCCCAGAACCGCACCCCCATAATCGGCTCCACCACCTCGATGCCCGCATCCAGGTGCTCCAGCACCTTCGCCTCGTGCGTCGCACCCCAGATATTCGCATCCGTGGAATACGCCTTCTCCACGCTGTCCCGGTACGGCAGCCCCCGGGCCAGCAGCCACTCCGACATCTCCTTGCGCCCGCCCAGCTCGCTCACGAAACACGCATCCAGCCACGGCTTGTAAATCCGCAGCGACGGGTTCGCCAGCAGCCCGTACCGGTAGAACCGCTCGATGTCGTTACCTTTATACGTCGACCCGTCCCCCCAGATCCGCACGTCATCCTCGAGCATCGCCCGCACCAGCAGCGTCCCCGTCACCGCCCGCCCCAGCGGAGTGGTATTGAAGTACGCCCGGCCCCCGGACCGGATATGAAACGCCCCGCACGCCAGGGCCGCCAGCCCCTCCTCCACCAGCGCCGCCCGGCAGTCCACCAGCCGCGCCGCCTCCGCCCCGTACACCGCCGCCCGCCCCGGCACCGACCCTATATCCGGCTCGTCATACTGCCCGATATCCGCCGTATAGGTACACGGCACCGCGCCCTTCTCCCGCATCCACGCCACCGCAACCGAGGTATCCAGCCCCCCGGAAAAGGCGATACCCACGCGCTCACCAACAGGAACAGAACCCAGCACCTTCGACATAACTGCAAGTATATGCATACGGATGCATGAACATGCAAACACTGGCGCAGTTGGCCGCGGTACCTACGGCACGATGCTGCTCCCGCCGGGGAGTAGGCCAGAGGATCAGCACCTGGGTGGCGGGCTACGTCTTCCTCGGGCAGATCCGATGCCCGTTCAGAAGGGAAAGAACGAGTTAGGTCGTGGAGCCGGTACCTGCCGGGGCAGTCGAATCCGGCTGATGCGCGTGCTGGGGTGAACGGAGAATCGCTATTCCGGATTCGCGCCGATGGCAGGCGCGGCCGATCGCTGATCCGGGATCGCGCGGGCGGCAGGCGCGGGCCCTGGCGCAGTCGTCTGGTACCCGGCCATAGCCGGAGCGGCCAGGACCATGACCGGCTCAGGGACGGCTCTGGCCGCAAGCCCGGCATGTTTTTCCTTGAGTTCAGCGTCCCAGCGTTGCAGCGTGTGCCACATCGGGATCGCCGCCCAGCAGCCGAGAAATAGCAGCATAAGCGGAACATTCAGCCAAAACCATACCCCCATGATGAACCCCCCGTAGTCATCGTGCCACGGCGGGTGCCGTCCGGACAAGAGAATTGTGCACGCCAATGCATGACATGAAAGATCCGGCCGGGTACCGTCACCTGCGGTACCCGGCCGGATCACTACGACGAGCTAACGAACAGCAAGATCCACCATGGCGTACGCCATGGTGTGCTGAATTCAGGCTGCGTACTTCTGCACCAGGGCGCCGACGTTCGGGAGCGCGGCCGCGATGTGCTTACCCGCGCCGCCGCGGACGGTGCGGTATGCCTTCAAGATGGCGGGCCGCTCGGAGGATTCGGCATGCTTATCGGTCACTGAGAGCAGGGCCTCGGACACCTCATCGCTGCGCTTGACCAGGTAATCACCGAAGTCAGCGGCGCCGGAGGCGTTGAAGTCCGCCCAGTACGGCTGAAGCTTCGCAACGAAATCCGGAAGCAGGGCCTCCACCATGGACTGAAGATAACCCGGCTTGAAGGTCTTCACCGTCTTGTAGGCGATCTTGACGGCGGCCGCGGAGACCCCGGACTTGTCGGAGACCTCCTGGTCGATCAGCTTGAGGCAGTCGGCCGTTACCTCTGGCCAGGCGTCTGGGGTAAAAAGAATATCCTGAAGCGTGGCTGCCATGGTTATGTTCTTCTCCTTTTACTGGGCGTTGCGTGCGAATTCGGTGTGCCTTAAAAGTCGCATTTATGGCCGGACGACAGGGGCTCACGCGGGGCTCGTTTAGGCTATCGCAGCCGGCTCGTTCGTTATCGGCAGTCGCCACAGCAACGTGGCACGGAAGCCCGCATGCTCATCGTGCCTATCGATGAGCACCCGGCTGAGGGGATGCGGCGTCGGCGGCGACATCCCTCAGATCGGGGCGCACGGTGCACGGCGGCCCGGGAAATCAGGACGTGCTGCTGGCGGACTCGCGGATGACCTCTCGCTCGGGGCGCAGCAGCCCCTTGGCCGCGTCCTTGCGTTGTGTTTTTTGGCGTTGGT
>PMOU01000534.1 GCA_003161205.1 Actinomycetota bacterium
TTCGTCGGCTCGGGCATCTTCAAGTCCGGCGACCCCGCCAAGCGGGCGGCCGCCATCGTGAAGGCCACCACGTTCCACGACGACCCGGACGTGGTCGCCAAGGTCTCCCGCGGCCTGGGCGAGGCCATGGTCGGCATCAACCTGGACTCCCTGCCCGCCGACCAGCACTTCGCCGGCCGCGGCTGGTAACCCGCGGCCGTTATCGTGTGTCACCACCTCCCTCCCCGGGGGTCCAGCGACACACGATAATTCCGCAGCCCTCCATGGGTGCCCGAATTGTCCGGTTGGCGCCGCGGGGAGGCGGGAAGATAGGCGCGGCCGGAGACGTTGAGAATCGGGTCGAGATGGAGGAATGATGAAGCCGCCCGNNCATCGACGGCCTGGTGATCCCGGGCGGTGAGTCGACGACGCTCTGGCGGCTGTCGGTAGCGTTCGATGTCCTCGAGCCACTGCGGAAGCTGATCATGGCCGGCCTGCCCGCGTTCGGATCCTGCGCCGGGATGATCATGCTGGCGGACCGGCTGGCCGACGGCGTGCCGGGCCAGCAGACCTACGGCGGTATCGACATGACCGTGCGGCGGAACGCGTTCGGGCGCCAGGTGGACTCCTTCGAGAGCGAGATCGCGCTGTCGGGCCTGGACCAGACAGAGGACCAGCCCGACCAGGGTCCGCTCCATGCGGTCTTCATCCGGGCGCCGTGGGTGGAACAGGTCGGAGAAGGCGTCAAGGTTCTGGGCACGGACCCCGGCACGGGTAGGATCGTCGCCGTCCGGCAGGGCCAATTGCTGGCCACGGCTTTCCACCCCGAGCTGACCCCGGACCGGCGCACCCATCAGCTATTCGTAGAGATTGTGAAGGACAACACATGAGCGGCCACTCCAAGTGGGCCACCACCAAGCACAAGAAGGCGGTGGTGGATGCTAAGCGCGGCAAGCTGTTTGCCAAGCTGATCAAGAATGTCGAGGTCGCCGCGCGGACCGGCGGGGGAGACTCGGCGGGAAATCCGACGCTTTTCGACGCGATCCAGAAGGCAAAGAAGAGCTCGGTGCCGAACGACAANNATCGACCGGGCCGTCCGCCGCGGCAGCGGTCTTGAGGCCGGCGGCGCTCAGTACGAGAACATCACCTACGAGGGCTACGGTCCCGGCGGGGTGGCGGTCCTCGTGCAGTGCCTGACCGACAACAGGAACCGGGCCGCCTCGGACGTGCGGGTGGCGTTCAGCCGCAACGGCGGCTCGATGGCTGACCCGGGCTCGGTGTCGTACCTGTTCCACCGCAAGGGCGTCATCGTCGTGGAGAAGGACGGGGTGACCGAGGACGACGTGCTCACGGCCGTGCTCGACGCGGGCGCCGAGGAGGTCAACGACCTCGGTGAGTCCTTCGAGGTGGTGTCTGAGCCGACTGACCTGGTCGCGACCCGCAAGGCCCTGCAGGACGCCGGGATCGACTACGACTCCGCCGACACCGCGTTCTTGCCGACCGTCGAGGTGGACCTGGACGAGGAGCAGGCGAGGAAGGTGTTCCGGCTGATCGACGCGCTCGAGGATTCCGACGACGTCCAGGACGTGTACGCGAACTACTCGGTCACCGACGACATCATGGAGAAGCTCAGCTCCTGAAATCCAGGTTCCCGCCAACTCAGGCCGCTGGGACCTGCGGGTCCAGGCCCGGCTCAGGTTCTCTTTCTACCGGCCGAACGGGCCGTGGTGCGCCCCCCCGGCAACCCTGATACGCCAGCCGGGCCGTTCATGCTCGACGGCTTCTGAGCGCGCGCCGCGGCGGTCATCGGCGTGACCGGGCCCGGCGGGCTGCCGTACGGTAGGTGCCCGTGGCTGATGATCGCAATCTCCAGGTCGAGGTCCGGCTCATGGTTCCCGGCGACGACCTCGACGCGCAGGTGGACCTGGCCGAACGGGCCTTCGGGATCAAGAGCGCCGCCGAACGCGGCCGCTGGCTGGAGATCATGTCCTACCTCGCCGCCCGGCGCCGGTCCCTGGGCGCCTTCGTCGGCGGCCGGCCCGCGGGCGGCGCGATGTTCCACGACATGCGGCAGTGGTGGGGCGGCCGGGCGGTGCCGATGGCCGGGGTGGTCAGCGTCCGGGTGGCGCCCGAGGACCGCGGTCAAGGCATCGGCCGCCTGCTGATGGCGGCGCTGCTGGAGGAGATGGCCGCACACGGCTACCCGCTGTCGGTCTTGTATCCCGCGACCATGCCGCTGTACCGGTCGCTGGGCTGGGAACTGGCCGGGGGAAGGCACACCGCCGTGATCCCGGGCCGGTCGCTGTTCCGCCTCACGCCGCCTGACGCGGCCTCGGCCGGGGCGCACGAGGCCGCATCCGGCTCGCCCGCGCTGCGCCGGGCAGGCCCGGCCGACGCCGGGGCGGTCATCGCCGTGCTGAGCCGCGTGCACGAAGCCGCCCGCGACTGCGGCCCGATTACCTGGGACGCCGAGATGGTGGCCTGGTGGCTCGCCGCGCCGGAGGTGTACGCCTACCTCTGCGACGACGGTTTCCTGGCCTACCACTGGGATCACGGCAACCGGGACCTGTCCGTTGATGCGGCCAAGGCGGTGTCCCCGGCGACCGTGCGGGCGTTCTGGTCCCACCTGGGCGGCTACGGCTCGATCGCCGAGAAGGTCTACGCTCAGGTCGGCCCGGCCGACGCGTTCTGGTGGCTGGCCCGCGAGCGAGACGCCGGCGTGGCGCACCGCTCGATGTGGATGCTCCGGGTCATCGACGCCCCGGCGGCCATCGCCGCCCGCGGCTTCCCGGCCGCCGTTTCGCTCACCGTGCCCTTGCTCATCGCCGACGACGCGCGCCCCGCCAACTCCGGCCGCTGGGACCTGACCGTGGCCGGAGGAGAAGGCTCGCTGACCCCCTCTGTCACCGCACGGGCGCCGCTGGCCCTGGGCGCGCGCGGGCTGGCCGCGCTGTACGCCGGGACCCCGGTCGTCGCGCTGCGCCAGGCCGGGCTGGCATCCGGCGGCTCTCCCGGGCACGACGCGGCGCTGGACGCCGCGTTCGCCGCGACGCCCTACATGCTCGACAACTTCTGAGCCAGTTTCGGCGGACACGCCGCCCGCGATGCGCGACCCGCGAGCCAAAGGCCGGTAGGTTCAAGGCGAACAGATGTTCGCGGAAGCTCACCTCCGGACGGAGCGCACCTGGTGGCCCTGACCTATGCGGCGAATCCGATCCGGGTGCTCGGGGTCGATCCTGGCCTGACCAGGTGCGGCGTCGGCGTCGTCGAAGGAGCCCCGGGCCGGGCGCTGACGATGGTCAAGGTCGGGGTCATCACAACGTCAGCCACCGACGACATCGCGACCCGGCTGCTGGGCATCGAGACGGGGATCGATGCATGGCTGGATGCCTGCCGGCCCGATGCGGTGGCGGTAGAGCGCGTTTTCAGCCAGCTGAACGTACGTACGGTGATGGGAACGGCTCAGGCGGGCGCCGTCGCCATCGTCTGCGCGGCCCGCCGGGGCCTGCCCGTGGCCCTGCACACGCCCACCGAGGTCAAGGCGGCCGTGACCGGAAGCGGGCGGGCGGACAAGAATCAGGTCACGGCCATGGTGATGAGGCTGTTGCGCGTCGCTGATCCGCCGCGGCCCGCCGACGCCGCCGACGCGCTGGCCCTAGCCATCTGCAATATATGGCGCGGTGGTGGCACCGGGTTGCGGCTATCGGCCACGTCAGCCAGCCAGCGGCTGGCTAGCAAGGGAGGCATGACGTGATTGCTCATGTGCGCGGCACGGTCGCCGGGGTTACCCCCGACGGTGCCGTCATCGAGGTCGGCGGCGTCGGGATGCGCGTGCAGTGCACTCCGGGCACCCTGGCCACCCTGAAGCTGGGCGAGTCCGCGCAGGTGGCCACGTCCCTGGTGGTCAGGGAGGACTCGCTGACCCTGTTCGGATTCACCAGCGACGACGAGCGGAACGTCTTCGAGCTGCTGCAGACCGCCAGCGGCGTAGGGCCGAGGCTGGCGCTGGCCATGCTGGCCGTGCATACGCCGGACGCGCTGCGCCGCGCCGTCTCGATCGAGGATCTGGACACGCTGACCATGGTCCCCGGCATCGGCAAGAAGGGCGCGCAGCGGATCGTGCTGGAGATGAAGGACCGGCTGGGCCCCCCCGGCGACGGAGGTAACGGCCTGCCGGGCACCCGGCCGTCGCCGCGGCTGCCCTCGTGGCGTGACCAGGTGCAGTCCGGCCTGGTTAACCTGGGCTGGCCGGTCCGTGACGCCGACCAGGCGATCGCGNNCTGCGGGCCGCCTTGCGCAAGCTGAGTAGGCAATAGCGACGATGATCGAAGAGGGGATCGACGGGGCCGACGCGGCCCTGCGCGGCGCCGAGGAAGCCGAGCTCGCCGCGCGCCGGGAGAACCAGGGCAACGGCGATGAACTGACCTCCGCGCTGGCTGACGCGGACGAGCGCGCCATCGAGAGCGCGCTGCGGCCTAAGCGACTGACCGAGTTCACCGGCCAGGTCCGGGTCCGTGAGCAGCTGTCGCTGATCCTGCAGAGCGCGCTGCGGCGGGGCAGGCCCCCGGACCACGTGCTGCTGGCGGGGCCGCCCGGGCTGGGCAAGACCACGATCGCGATGATTGTCGCCGCTGAGCTCGGCGCGCCGCTCCGCATCACCAGCGGCCCGGCGATCGAGCGGTCCGGTGATCTGGCGGCCGTCCTGTCCACGCTCGGCGAGGGCGAAGTGATCTTCATCGACGAGATCCACCGCCTGGCGCGGCCCGCCGAGGAGATGCTCTACCTGGCGATGGAGGACTTCCGGGTCGATGTGGTGATCGGCAAGGGGCCGGGCGCGACCGCGATCCCGCTGGAAATCGCGCCGTTCACGCTGGTCGGGGCGACGACCCGGGCGGGCCTGCTGCCCGCTCCGCTGCGGGATAGGTTCGGGTTTACCGCTCATCTCGATTTCTACCAGCCCAGCGAGCTTGAGATCATCATCCGCCGATCGGCCGGACTGCTCGGAGTGACGCTCACCGACGAGGCGGCGGTGGAACTGTCGACCCGGTCCCGCGGGACCCCGCGGATCGCGAACCGGCTGCTACGCCGGGTTCGTGACTACGCGGAAGTCCGCGCCGACGGCGTGGTCACGGGAGGTATTGCCCGGACCGCGCTAGAGATTTACGAGGTGGACGAGCACGGTCTGGACCGGCTGGACCGGGGCGTCCTTGAGGCCGTGGTCCGCCGGTTCGGCGGCGGGCCCGTTGGTCTTTCCACGCTCGCGGTGGCGCTGGGGGAGGAGGCTGAGACCGTCGAGGTAGTGGCCGAGCCATTCCTCGTCCGCTGCGGGCTGCTGGCGCGAACCCCGCGCGGCCGGGTGGCCACGGCAGCCGGATGGTCCCACCTGGGCCTGGTGCCGCCGCCGTCAATCGCCGAATTGCCTACCTTGTTTGATTAGATCCTGGTTTGATTAGGGCCACCCAAAAAGTCGTGTTTGACTAGATACCGCTGACGAGCCAGCCGTGGCGGCGAGATAGCGCCGAGGTCACGATCACTGCCAAAAACTCGTAGCCTGTTGGTGCGCGGTCAAAGCACGGCTAAACTTCGGCAGTTGGTCTTGGCCTCCGCCGCGACCATACATGCTTCACCAACTGGAAGGATGCCCCGGTCATGGGGACTTTTGCAGCCGTAGACGCGGCCTCCAAGTCATCATCAAGTTCGCTGACGTTCCCGATTCTGATCGTGCTCGTCTTCGTCGGTTTCTACTTCCTGATGATCAGGCCGCAGCGGCGGCGCCAGCAGCAGGCCGCCCAGCAGCAGAACACCGTCAACCCGGGTGCCCGGGTCCGCACCACCGCCGGGATGTACGCGACCGTGGTCGCCGTGGACGGCGATGACGTCATACTCGAAATCGCCCCCGACGTCGAGGTCCGTTACATCAAGCGCGCCATCATGGAGGTCATTGTCCCGGCGGACGCCGATGCCGGCGAGACCTTCGAGGACGATGGTTCCTACGAGGACGATGAGCCCACCTCGCTCGCCGACGATGACGACACTGACGGAACCCACACCACCGCCAACGGCGTTGGATCAGGTGACGAAGGTCTCGCGGACTCTCCTGACGACCAGCTGGCTAAGTCCGACAAGGACACCGTGTTCTGAGCTGCCGCTGGCATGAGCGAATGATCAAACCAAGACAGGCGGAGAAGTGGCAGCCCCTACGAAGACCGTCCCGCACCCGGGACGGGCGCTCGCGGCGCTCGTTGCGCTTATCGTGATCATGCTCCTGGGGGCCCTCGGCGGGGATTTGTTCAGCCCGGGGCACTGGCACAAGGACTTCAAGGTGGGCCTGGGGCTCGACCTGTCCAGCGGCACCCAGGTGACCATGAAGGCGACCACCCCGACCGGGGGTGTCCCGTCGAGCGCCGAGATGAACGAAGCCATCTCCATCATCTTGGCTCGGGTCAACGGCACCGGTAACTCCGGTGCCCAGGTCCAGACCGAGGGCACCCAGGACCTGAACGTGTCGGTGCCGGGCAAGACCTCTCAGCAGACAGAAACTCTGGTGAGCACGACCGCCTTGCTGAATTTCCGGCAGACGCTGCTGTTCCAGCCCTACACCGCGACCACGACGCCGTCCGCCTCGGCCTCGGCTAGTCCCACGGCCTCGCCTAGTCCCAGTGCCTCGGCCAGTCCNNTCGGCCAGTCCCAGTGCCTCGGCGAAGGCGAGCGCGACACCGAGCACGAGCTCGACCGCGAAAACCTCCGCCAAGATCATCCCCGACGCCAAGGCCAGCGCGACGCCCAGCGCCTCAGCTAGCGCCTCCGCGAGTGCTTCGGCCAGTCCTAGCCCGAGCGCCACTTCCTCAGCATCCTCGAGCAGCACCGCGCTGGGGGACTCGAGCCTGGTGAACAAGAGCACGCTCGCGCTCTTCAACAAGCTGGTCTGCAAGCCGGGTGACACGACGGCGTGGAAGCAGCAGATCGGCTACACCAAGGCGTACGACTACGACAACCCGAACACGCAGATCGTCTCCTGCGACTCCAGCGGCAACAAATACGTCCTGGACAAGGCCGCCGTGCAGGGCACGGAGGTCACCGGCGCCGAGGCTGAGTTGTCGACGACGAACAACGAGTGGGAAGTCAACCTGACGCTGAACGGCAAGGGTGCCAGTGCCTTCTCCACGCTGAGCTCAACCATGTTCAACAAGTACTACGCCACTGGCGATGGCAACACGGACAGCAACGACTACTGGCTGGACGCCAACGCGATCGTCCTGGACGGGAACGTCGTGGTGGATTCGGAGTTCCAGAGCGCCATCCCCGGCGGCATGGTGCAGATCACCGGAAACTTCACCCAGGCCACGGCGACGAACCTGCAGAACATCCTGAAGTACGGGTCGCTGCCGCTGAACTTCCAGATCCTCAGCGTCCAGTCGGTCTCGGCTCAGCTGGGCCGGGCTCAGCTGGACGGCGGCCTGATCGCGGCCGCGATCGGGCTCGGCCTCGTGGTGCTCTATTCATTCCTGTACTACCGCGGGCTCGGCCTGGTGTCGGTGTCCAGCCTGATCATCGCCGGCGGCATCGCGATGCTGGCCGTGGTCCTGCTGACCAAGTACCAGAGCTTTACGCTCGAGCTTTCCGGGATCGCCGGCCTGATCGTGGCGATCGGCATCACCGCCGACTCGTTCGTCGTGTTCTTCGAGCGATTGCGCGACGAAGTGCGCGAGGGCAAGCAGCTGCGCCCGGCGGTGGAAGCAGGGTGGAAACGGGCCCGGCGCACGATCCTGGTCTCGGACACGGTGTCTTTCCTGGCCGCGCTGCTCCTGTATTACTTCTCCATCGGTGAGGTCAAGGGCTTCGCCTACACGCTCGGCCTGACCACCCTGATCGACATCGTGGTGGTGTTNNTGTTCACCAAGCCGATGGTGACGCTTCTCGCCCGGACTAAGTTCTACGGCAACGGCGCCCCGCTGTCGGGTCTTGACCCGGCGCGGCTGGGTGCCCGGGCCCCGTTCAGATCCTCGGTGCCCCGGGCCGTGGCCAAGCGCAGGCCAGATTCCGGGACCCGCGGCACGGCGTCCCGTGACGCGGCATCCCGTGACAACGGGGAGGCATGATGTCGCGCATTGGCCAGGTCGGCAGCAGGCTTTACCGTGGCGAGGTTTCCGTTAACTTCGTCGGCCGGAAGCGGACCTGGTACTCGATCTCCGGGGCCATTCTGCTGATCAGCGTCGTGGCGTTGCTGGTCCGCGGCCTGGACTTCAGCGTCGACTTCAAGGGCGGTGCGGTCTTCCAGTTCTCGGCGCCGTCGGCCTCGGTCACCCAGGTACAGAACACGGTCTCCGGCGACGGCGTCAGCGGCGCCGTCGTCCAGGAGCTCACCGGTTCCCTGGGCAAGTCCTGGCAGGTGCAGACTCCTACTCTGAGCAACAGCGAGACCAACACGGTCGAGAACACGCTGCAGAACAAGCTCGGCGCGAAGAACATGAGCGTCCAGTTCGTGGGGTCGAGCTGGGGGAGCCAGATCACCGACAAGGCGATCGAAGCGCTGATCGCGTTCCTGATCGTGATCGTGCTGTACCTGACCATCGCCTTTGAGTGGAAGATGGCCGTGGCGGCATTCGTCGCCTTGATCCATGACATCGTCATCGCGACCGGCGTGTATGCCCTCACCGGATTCCAGGTGAGCCCGGCGACCGTGATCGGGCTGCTGACCATCCTCGGTTACTCGCTGTACGACACCGTGGTGGTCTTCGACAAGGTCCGGGAGAATACCGCCGGCCTGCTCGGCGGAGCCAGGAGCACCTACAGTCAGGCGGCGAACCTGGCGCTGAACCAGACGCTGGTCCGATCCATCAACACCTCTATCATCGCGCTGCTGCCCGTGGCCGCGATCTTGTTCGTCGGCGGCGGGCTGCTCGGTGCCGGCGAGCTGAAGGACCTGGCGCTTGTCCTGTTCGTCGGCATGCTGTCCGGTACCTACTCCTCCATCTTCATCGCGACGCCGGTGCTCGCCGACCTCAAGGAACGCGAGCCGCAGTACAAGGCGCTGGCCAAGCGGGTGTCGGTGCGTGCCTCCGGCGGCCGCGCGGCGAAGCGGACGGCGGCCAAGGCGCCGTCCGGTGCCCGCTCCCGCCCCGGCGCAGCGTCCGCGCCGCTGGCCGCCGAGGAGGAACTCGACGACTCCGGCTTCACCGACGATGACACGCCGCCCGTCGACGAGCTGACCACCACCGGCTCGCGGGTGCCGGGAACCTCCGGCGGCACCGGGATTCCGGCCAGCCGCGGTACCCCTGGCGCGGCTCGTCCTGGTCCCAGGCAGCAGCCACGCCGCAGCGGCGGCGGCTCGGCGCGGCATCGCCCGGCAGGCAAGAAGAAGCGGCGCTGAGGGATGACCGAGCCGTCCGACGATAACGAGCTGACCCGGCTCGTCACGAGCCGGGTCCGCGACATCCCGGATTACCCGCAGCCTGGCGTCGTCTTCAAGGACATCACCCCGCTGCTGGCCGACGGCAAGGCTTTTAACGCCGTGATTGACGGATTGGCTGCGTTGTACGGACCGGTGGACAAGGTGGCGGGCATCGAGGCGCGGGGCTTCATCCTCGCCGCGCCGGTGGCGTGCCGGCTCGGCGCCGGCTTCGTGCCTATCCGCAAGAAGGGGAAGCTGCCCGGTACCACCTTCGCGCAGGATTACGAGCTGGAGTACGGCACCGCCACCCTTGAGGTCCTGACCGATGCCTTCGCGCCGTCGGATCGGGTCCTGGTGATCGACGATGTCCTGGCCACCGGCGGTACCGCCCAGGCCTCGGTCAACCTGGTTCAGCGCTTCGGTGCCCAGGTGGCGGGCATCGCCGTGCTGATCGAACTGTCCTTCCTCAACGGCCGGGCCAAACTTACCGACATTCCGGTTACTGCCCTGCTTACGGTCTAGGGTCTCACCGCCCGTTCACGGCAAAGTGTCCCGATTTCTAGCCGGGAATCACAACCACGTGATCAGCGTTTATCTGCTCCAAGTACAATGGTGTCTTGGCAGATGCGAGGAGCGCCAGTGGCCGGTGATGTCATCACAACCGGCACGAGAGCTGCCGATGCTTCCGGGGTGGACGCGCAGCGGGACGAGGATCCCGCCGTAGACGCGCACCAGTCCGAGGTAGCGGAGGTGGGAGCCGTGCCCGGTCGCAGCACGGCCAAGAGCACCACAGAAACACCTGCCCCGCAAGCCCCGGAATCAGAAGCCGCCGCGCCGCAAGCCCCAGCACCGGAAGCTTCAGCGCCGCCAACCTCGCCAGACGCCGCGACCCCGACCGACGCGCAGTCCCCGACCGACGC
>PMOU01000511.1 GCA_003161205.1 Actinomycetota bacterium
GAACGGGCCGTGGTGGCAGCGCCAGCATGGGCGTCGCGATCTTGAAGTACCGGCTGTACGACATCGACCGGCTGATCTCCCGGACGCTCGCTTATGCGATCGTGACGGGACTGCTGGTCGGGGTGTACGCCGGCGTGGTGGCGCTGGCCGGGGCGGCGTCGTTTTCCTCGCCGGTCGAGGTGGCGGCCGCGACGCTGGCGGCGGCGGCCCTGTTCAACCCGCTGCGGCGGCGGGTGCAGAAGATCGTCGACCGGCGGTTCAACCGGGCCCGCTATAACGCCGACCAGACCGTGGCCGCGTTGGCGGCCCGGCTGCAGGACACGGTCGAACTGGACTCGGTCCGTGCTGACCTGGCCGGTGTCGTGCAGCAGGCCCTGGAACCCGCCCACGTGTCGCTCTGGATCAGCCCACCCGACTGAGAGCGGCTCCCGCCGCTGACACGCGCCAGGCGAGAACGTCACCCGCGCCGGCCGCCGGCGCCCCGAGCAGGGCGGTGAGGTACCGGCCGAGCACGGAGCCTGGCTTGGCCACCGCGACCACCGCCGTCACCCGCCAGGCCCTGATCTGCGCGCGCATCGCGGGATCGAGCACGGCCTTGACGTTCACGAAGCTTTGCGACGCGGGGAACGCGCTGTCCGGCACGCCCGTGGCCAGCGCCTTGGGCAGGCCCTGGCTCGAGTCGAGCCACATGGCGTTCAGGTACAGCCCGGCCGGGGGCGTGCCGCTGCCGTCGATGTACGCGCCTCCGTTCCAGGCCGGGCCCATGAAGTAGCCGCCGACCATGCTGCCGGGCTCGCCGGTGTCGGCTTGCCAGCGCATCGGCTCGGTGAAGGTCGACATCGGAATCGGCACCACCAGCACGTGGGCGGCGGCGGGCAGCCGCAGCGAGGTGAACACCGCCGACCAGCCGGGCGGCAGCGGTGTCGCTTCGGCCGCGGGCAGCGGCGCCGGCAGGATCGGCAGGACGGCCAGGAGCGCGCCGGACATCACCACCGCGGCCGGCCGCCAGCCGACCGCGAGCCGGGGTAGCCACCGGGCCGCGAAGGCGGCGAAGGCGGGCACGGCGGCGTCGGCCGCCAGGGCCAGCAGCGCGGCGGCCGCGCCGTCCGCCTCGATGGAGAACCGGTCGGGCAGCGCCGCGCTGAGCACCGGCAGACCCTGCAGCCAGTAGTACGGCAGCTTGACGGCCTCGTGCTCGTGCCCGCCGTACAGCAGGGTGCCGCCGAGTGAGAACACCGCGAGCACGCCGAAGGTCACCCCGGCCGCCCGTACCGGCAGCCGCCGCCAGCAGATGGCCACGGCCGCCGCCAGCACGATGAGCAACGGCCAGCCCAGGTAGCCCAGGTATTCGGGCAGGTGCCCCTGGTACCGCAGAGCCTCGGCCGCGCTGCCCGCGGTGTGCACGAGCAGGTAGGACGAGGGGACCACGAAGGTGGACAGATCGTTCTTGAAGAAGTCGGGCGTGAACGGGCTGCCGTGCTGGCCCAGCGGGCCGAAAAACTGCATCCACAGCGGGTATCCGGCGATCACGCCGGTCACCAGGGCGGCGACGGCCAGACCGCCGGCTAGCGTCCTGAGCTGGGCCGCGACCGCCCGGGGGCGGCTGACCGCGAGCACTGTCAGCAGCGCGACCCCGGCGATGGCCGTGCCGAGCAGGGTCTCCTCGGTGATGAAGAGCTGGGCCGTCACCAGCAGGCCCAGCCACAGGCCGCCGCGCACGGCGCTCACCCGGCCGAGCGCCAGCCGCAGGCCGATATCGATGATCAGCGGCGGCAGCACCGCGAACTGCAGGTCGTAGTGCCCGATGGCCGAGTGCAGCAGCGCCGGGGAGAACCCGTAGACCGCGCCGCCCAGGGCCGCGCTGGCGGTACTGACGTCCCACCGGCGCAGCACCGCGAACATGGCCGTCGCCGATCCGGCGAAGCCGGCCGTCAGGAACAGGGTGAGGGCGCTCTGCGGGCCGAACAGCAACGTCACCGGGGCCAGCAGCACGCCGGGCAGGAACATGAACGTGTTCCACATGGCGTTCACGCCCTGGGGGGCGTTCATCGCGGTGGTCACGAGCGCGGGCAGCCGCAGGTGCGCGACGGCGGTGGCGTCGTAGCGGAAGAACCAGGCGAACTGGTCGGCGTCGTTGGGGTTGCCCGCCACCGTCCGGCTGGCCGGGTCACGCCAGAGCCACAGCGTGACCGCCAGCGCCGCCAGCAGGTAGTAGACGGCGGCCAGCGTCACCGTGCGGCGGCCGCGAGACGGCCGCGCAGGCTCCTTCGACTCCCGGGCCTGCACGGCCGTCGTCGCTGCTGCCACGTTTGGGAGCCTAATCGCAGATCTCCGCGCCCGACGGGGACTGGAGGACGACGTCAGAAAATCGGCAGATTTCCTTTCATTCCCTCTGGGCAGGCTCTTTCCTGGCTAGCCGCGGGGCTGGACCCCGGATCCGCCGGATCCGCCGGATCCGGAGGTGTCCGGGGCGATCTGGCCGAGGACACGCCCGTTGTCGCCGTTACCCTGAGCCGGGGCCGGCATCCCCTTGCGGACCGAATCCAGGATGGCCATGCCCTGGCTGACCAGGCCGGCCGCGATCTCGCTGAGGCCCTCCGCGCCGTTGAGCACGCTGACATTCGCCCCGGCCAGCCCGGCCGCCGCCTCCTTGACGATCAGCGGCAGCTGGTTGATGAGCAGCTG
>PMOU01000489.1:0-8045 GCA_003161205.1 Actinomycetota bacterium
GAGTACGACATGGACGCCTTCGACCATTTGGACTTCTACGACGTGTCGATGGTCGATGGCTCCAACCTTCCGATGTACATCAACATCGCACGGGGCGCGACGCGTGGCCGACCGGATCTGGGCGAACATCGGCCGGGTGACAGGCACGATCATCGAGCGCACCGCCGACGGCCTGGTTGTCGACGAGGGAATGACGAGGAAGCGCCAGCTCGTCAGCATTCCGCCGCGCGCGTCCGCCCGCATCCAGGTCCGCTTCCCTAGCCTGGAGCCCGGCTACCTCATCGACGTGATCGGGCTCCGCCGCAGCGGAGCGCTGGAGGCGCTCGTCCCCGCCACCTACCAGCCTGCCTACCGCGTCCGGCAGCTGCCGGCTGCCGGCCTCCCCGCGCCCGCCCTGGCCGGCGGACATGTGCCGGACGCCATCAGCGGGTCGGCGACGTGGCATGAGCCAGGCGACGAGCCGCCGGGAATCGCGGGGCTCGGCTATCCCGCGGTTGATCCTGAGGCCCGCTGCGCCGAGGGACCGGGCCCGCAGGTTCCCGGCAACCTGCGGCTGCCCTACCTGTCCATTGGCAGCATCCTGCTGGTCAGGAATGACTGCACGGGAAGTTCCTGCGCCCTGCCGGTTAACAGCTGCGCCGCCGTCGGGCGGCTGTTCAACGACCGCTGCGTCACCTGCGGTACCTCGCCGCGCAGCCGGGTCGCCGACCTGACCCAGGCCAGCTTTGTCGCGCTCGGCGGCGAGCTGGAGCGAGGCTGCTTCAACGCGACGATCACGATCGGCGGCTGATCATGCTGCTGCCGGTCGTGATACGCGAGGTCCAGGTCCCGCTGCTGGCGTCGATGCTGCTCGGCGGATGCGCCGCGAAGCTCGCGGCGATGCTGCGCACGCGCTCGGCCGCAGCCGCGCTCGGCCCGACCGTGCTATTCCCCATGGGCCTGCGGCGCCCGGTCGCCGCGGCGATGTGCGGATGCGAGTTCGTGCTCGGCGTCGGGCTGATCCTCACCGCCGGGCAGATCGGCCGGGGGGCGCCCGCCGACGCTGTGCGGCTCGGTACCGCGCTGCTGTTCCTCGTCGCGACCGGCGCCCTGATCGAACTGCGCGGAAGCAGGCCGGATGTCGGCTGCGGGTGCTTCGGCGACTTCAGCACGGGCCCGGTCAGCGCCCGCGCCCTGGCCAGGTCCGCCTTGCTCGCCGTCGCCGCGCTGATCACGGTGGGCCTGCCGCCGCTGCGGCCGCCAATGCCTGGCGTCGCGGCGATCCTGCCGCTCGGCCTCTTCGCAGCCGAGCTCGCGGTGATCGCGATGCTGTCGCCCGAGGTCGGCGAAGGACTGATCCGGCTCGGCTACTCGGAGCCGTGCGAGCTGCGCGTCGTACCGGCGGCGCGGACGGTGACCGCGCTGCGCCGGAGCTCGGTGTGGCGCAGGCACGCCAGCATCATCACCGCGGCCGAGCCGGTCGATATGTGGCGGGAGCTGTGCTGGCGGTACCTGGTGTACCCGGGCGAGGCAAACGGCAGGCCGGTCGAGGTGGTGTTCGCCGTGTTCCTCCGGAAGCACCGGCCGGCCATCCAGGCGGCGATCGTCGACGCGGCCAGCGTGCCAGCCGGGCCGGCCGGGCTGGCCGTGACATCAGCCGACTGCCCGGCAGGCGATCCCGCGCGGACCCGCCCGCTCGTCCGCGTTCCCGCTCCGGCGCTCTCCGCGCTGACCGATCCCGGCCTCCGGATACCGGCCGCCCGGGGCTCCGAGGCCGCCGATCTGCCGCTTTCTAGGGATCTCTAGGGTCAGCGGTAGACAGCCGCAGAATGCGGGAGAAATGGCGAGCGGGCCCGGGCACCGGGGAGGCAGTCAGCTGGGCTGCGCGCGCAGGAAACGGCCGAAATGCGGCACGGTGAAGGCGATCAGGCCGCGCTCTGAGCTGTAGATCAGCCCCTTCTTGATCAGGCTGTCGCGCGCCGGCGAGACGCTGGACGGCTTGCGGCCCAGTTCATCGGCGACCTGCGCCGTCTGCACGGGCTCGTCGCCGAGCACCGCCATCGCCCGCATGTACTCGCGCTCGGCCGGGGTGGCGCGCTCGTACCTGCTGCCGAAGAAGCCGACCGCGAGCTCGCTCGCGGCGACCGGGCCAGCGACGCTGACGTCGCCGGCCGTCACCGGGCTGCGGGCGGCGACGTCCCAGGTCACCTTGCCGTAGGCCTGCACGAAGTACGGGTACCCGTCGGCCGCCGCGTACAGCGCGTCAAGGGCTGCCCGCTCGAAGTCCGCGCCTTCCCGCCGGGCCGGCGCGAGCAGCGCGACATCGGCGGCGTCACGATCCAGCCGGTCGATCGGCACGTACCTGAACAGCCGCTCCGAGTAGCTCTTGCTCGCTGACAGCACCGACGGGAGGTGCGGCAGGCCGGCCCCGACCACGATCAGCGGGCCGCCGGACTGCGAGAGCTCGTGGCAGGCGGCGCACAGCGCGGAGACGTCCGGGCCGGCCAGGTCCTGCATCTCGTCGACGAACAGGGCGATGCCGACGCCGAGGTCGGCGGCGACCGACGCGGCATCGGCCAGCAGTTCCGTCAGGTCGATCTCGAGGTCGCCGGAATCGGCCCGGCCGCGGACCGCGGGGACGTCGATGCCCAACTGCGCGGACAGCGACCCCTTCGGCGCGGCCGGATCGCGGATCGAGAACGCCTTGAGTACGCCCAGGAAATGGTCGATCCGGTCCGGGGCCCGGTGCCGGGGCGCGAGCTCGCGCACGGCCATGTGCAGCGCACCCGCCATCGGCCGCCTGATCGACTGCTCCGGCCGGGCCTCGATCTTGCCGGTGCCCCAGAGCCGCTGCATCGCCATTGACCTGAACGCGTTCAGCAGCACGGTCTTGCCCACGCCGCGCAGGCCGGTCAGGACCATGCTGCGCTCGGGGCGGCCGCGCGCGACACGCTCGAGCACGACCTCGAACTGCCCGATCTCGCGATCACGGCCCGCCAGCTCGGGGGGCCGCTGGCCGGCGCCCGGCGCGTAGGGATTGCGTACGGGGTCCACGTCATAGGAGCCTATGGCGTGATCTAGCGCATTCCTTAGATTGCCGTAGAAAGCGCTGCCGGCGTGTCGCGCGCGGCCCGCAGCCAGCCAGCCGGCGCCAGCGAACCAGCGGCTTGGCCCAGCCGGACCCGTGGCTAGTGCAGCAGGCGCAGCGTGTTGGTCGCGTCATCCACGTAGTAGACCCCCCGCCCGCCTGGCCGGTCCGCCAGGCCGAACAGGGCCCCGGCGCCCGGAGGGGTGCCCGAGCTGTCCAGCTGGCGGGTGGCGACCTGGACGCCGCCCGGTGTGGTCTCGACAATCTCGCCGTTGCCCGCGTTGACGGTGAGCACGTCGCCGTCCGGCGCGATGATCAGGCCGAGCGGGGTGCTGAGCGCGCCGCCCGAGGTCAGCGTGGTGCCGGTGCCCGCGCTTGTGCTGCGCGATGTCGCGGCGGGAATGGCGGTGATCCTGTTCCTGACGCTGTCGGCGACATACAGCGTGCCGCCGGCGCCTAGCCCCACTCCGGTCGGGCCGACGACCAGCGCGGCCGGGTCGGTGCGCTCGGCGAACCCGGAGCCGATCGTGGTCACCGCCAGCAGTGCGGGCGGCTGGCCGGCCGGGAACCCGAGCGTCAGCCTGAGCACCGTGCCGCGGTGCACCACGGCGGGGCTGGCCGCGACGGTGCCGTTCAGCACGTTGGTGACGAACAGGTCGGTGGATGAGCCCGTGGTGAGCGCGGTCATGTCCCACGGCCCGTTGATGCCATGCCCGGCGAACGTCTCCCGCACCCGCCCCCGGCTGTCCAGCACGATCAGGCATCCGGCCCTGGCGGTCGGGGACATTCCGTCGGACGTGGGCAGGCTGCCGACGANNTGCCGGTGCCCTGCAGGTTCGCCTTGTCGTTGAAGTTGCTGATCAGCACGTCGCCCCGGCGCAGCCTGCCGATGCTACGGCGGATCACCACGGTCCCGTACGGGTTAATGTCCCCGTTGCGCGGCACCGTCGAGCCGACGGTTCTGAGCTTGTGGAAATGCCCGATGAAGGAGGACGGCGCGCGGGCCGTCGCACCGGCCGCGGGGGTCATCACCAGCCCGGCCATCGCAGCCAGCCCCGCGGTGACGGCCGCGGCGGCGGCCTTGTGAATCACTGACATCAGCGTGCTCCTTCCCGATCGGTTGGCTGCCGGGACCGGCGCACTGAGGCAGCGGAGGCAGTCGGCTCGCGCTGCGCGGGACGACGCCACGCGCAAGCTGCCACCCCTGGTAACGGCCGCGTCACCCGGCAGGTTCACCAGGAAGCGAGATAACGGGGAGGCGGGGGCGGGTGTGCCGCCAGCGGCAAGCCACCGCGGAGCCGGCCGGGAGAACCGTGACCGGCAATCGTGACCGGCCGGCCGGGCCGTCCGGCGCAGATCAGCGCTGGCGACCGGGCTCTGATTTGTTCAGCCGCGCCAGGAATGCGTTATAGGCGGCTAGATGCTCGTCATCGTCGACGCTGCCGCGGCCGGACCAGTCACCGGCGGCGGCCGGGCCAGTGGCGGGCTGATCGCCGCCCGGCTGATCGCCGCCCGGCGAGGCGACGGCGGCATGGGAGGCGACAAGGCTGCCCATGCTGGTCCGCCGGACATCCTCCAGCCAGCCCCGCCCGCTCGCGGGCCACTCATCGCGGCTCCACATGAGGAAGACGAGCATCATCAGCCCGAACATGATCGCGTCGCCGCCGACCCACATGATGGCCCCGCCCCAGTGCAGGTCCTGCACGGCTCCCGGTGCCCAGGCCGGGCGGGGAGCCGCGGCGACGCCCGGCGTCCCGGCATTGCCGTAGCCGAGGACCAGTCCGGTGAAGGTGTCCACCGGCATGATGAGCACCAGGATGACGAACCTGACCGGGTAGGAGAGCCGCCAGCGGATCGGCTCGTGACCGAGGATGGGCAGGAAGAAGAGGTAGCCGACCAGCAGGAACGTCGCGTGCTCCGCGTCGTGCAGGGTCTGGTTGGTCTCCACCAGGTTGGCCAGGTTGGTCAGGTGCGCCCCGGCGATCGCGGCGGTATAGGCGAGGAACCCGAAAACCGGCCAGGTCAGGAATGCGGCCACCCGGGACCGCACGGCTCGCTTGGCCCAGGTGTGCAGCGGGTTCCTGCTCGCATGCAGCAGCAGCGTGACCGGCTGGCCGGCGATCAGCAGCGGCGGCGCGATCATGATCAGCATCAGGTGCTGGACCATGTGATCCCAGAACAGCACGTCGTCGTAGGCGCCGATGCCGCTCTGCGTCGCCACCACCACGACCGCGAGCCCGCCGAGGAACATCCCGGTTCGCCACAGCGGCCAGGGCCGGGCCGGATGGCGCCTGGCCACCCGCCGGGCACCCCACAGGTACAGGCCGCCTGCGACGACCACGAAACCTGTGACGACGGGCGCGAACTGCCAGTGGCTGACGGCCGTTTCCCAGCCGAACGGGGGCAGCATGTGACCTCCTTCAACGGAAGAGCCTACTCAGGCCACCCGGCACGCAAGCTCGCGCCTCCTGGCAGGCGGCGAGGTATGAGAGGCTGGTACTAGCGGGATGCTCGCGCTGCCCGTTGCTTGCAACAGGCGGACCTGTGCCGGGCCAGCCAGGCCAACATGGCCGTGGTCCCGGGACGAGTCCGCGGCCGGGAGGGTTCGCCTAGTGGCCGATGGCGGCGGTCTTGAAAACCGCTAGGGCGTTGACGCGTCCTCGTGGGTTCAAATCCCACACCCTCCGCAAAACCCTTGGCTACAGGCCGCGGGTCTCGACGCCATGGCGGAGTACGGACTGAGCTGTTTACCGCTCGGCGAGGTCATCAAGCAGGTCCTTGTCCTCCTCCAGGTGGGTCAGGATCAGATCCCGGTCCTCGGGGGAGAATGTGCCCAGGTTCCGCCTCGGGCGCGACCTGGCACTGCTCGCTATGTGGGAGGCAACAGGCGTCACGGCCCTAGCTTCGCCGTGGAACTGGCTGTCATCCATAGCAGCCATAGCATCCTCCCCTGACTTATCTGTGGCACGGTCATTAACCGTCCTCATCCGTGCAACAGTCATGATGGGCGGCATTTTCCCCTCGCGGGGCGTCCAGGCTCAAAATACAGCGCTATACGCTGGGCGATCATCTCCAGATCGGTGATTTCCTGCCCCCCGATCTCGTCGATGAGCATCAGCTCGGCTTGCACCCGGTGCGCGCACCGCCGCAGTAAGCTGTCTCGGGTGACGAAAAAGCCAGTCTTAGCGGGATGAAGGCCAACGTCTACGTTGATGGCTTCAACCTTTACTACGGCAGCTTGAAGGGCAAGGGCCCGGGCTTCAAGTGGCTGGATCTCGACACGCTGTGCCGCAAGCATTTGATCCCATCGAACCCGGTCAACCGCATCCGGTATTTCACAGCCCGGATCTCCGCCCGGCCCGGCGATCTTGACGCTCCGGTGCGGCAGGAAACTTACCTGCGAGCGCTGGCTACCATCCCCGGGCTGACGATCCATCTCGGTCATTTTCAGCAGACCAAGGTGCGCATGCCCTTAGTACATCCGCCCAGCAGTGGCCAGAAGACTGAGAGAGTCTACAAGACAGAGGAAAGGGCAGCGATGTCAATATCGCCACCAACATGCTCCTCGACGCGTTCAACAAGGACTGCGACCTTGCGGTGGTCATCAGCAACGACTCCGACCTTGAGGCACCGATCCGCGCCGTGATGCAGGAACTCCGAGTGCCGGTGGGGCTGCTGAACCCTCATCCGGTATGGCGCCGGAGCCGTGACCTGCTGAACCTTGACCCTGTGTTCTTCAAGCAGATCCGGCCGAACGCCGTGAAGAACAGCCAGTTCCCGGACGTCCTGACGGATGCCAACGGCACCTTCCGGCGTCCTGCGACGTGGTGACCTCAGGCACACATAGCGTGGTGACCTCAGGCACACATAGCAAGGACCCCGTCACAAGGACGGGGTCCCGCGCCCACCCACCGAAGCGAGTGGGGGGATTGCTGCCATCAAACAACGTAGAAGCCTTTCCGTCAATTCCGTTCGAGCGGAGCACCCTTCACGGGCCTGCGCCGTAGCCGGACACTGAGATCGGCGACCTCAGCGGAAAGGCGGAGTCCTGTGGATGACAGGCCAGTGTGGGCCCGGCGGATCACGACCGAGCGCGAGGCGCGCGGCTGGAACAAGCCCCAGTTCATCGAGGCGCTCCGCGGCCACGCATCGAAGGAGCTGCCCGGCAAGGAGTCCCTGCTGCACCGGGTGCACTCCTGGGAAAGCGGCGCCACCTGCCCCGATGACTTCTACAAGCCGCTGATCGCCAGGACCTTCGGCACGGTCACCGCCGCGATCTGGCCCGTCCCGGGCAGCAGGGACGCGGACGCGGAGCTGGTCACCGGCACCGGCATGGACACCCTGGAAGTCCTCACCCGGCTCCGCGCACCTGCCTGATTAACCCTGCCTGCCCGCGCTAGGAAACTGGTCCTGTCCGTTCTTCTCATAGGCGCCGCACCGGGCGGCGGGTGCTGGACCTTCATCCAGCCGCGCTGGTCGCCGTGCGCGCAACAGCGTCACCATCTCGGCTGGACCGGTACCAGGCGGGTCTCGCCGGTCGCGCGATGCCTGAGCTCGCGGCACTCGCGGGACTTGCCGATGTCGGTCCGCCGCTTCCCGCCGCACGGCCCGGAAGAGCGACATCGGCCACGCCCGCATCCCGAATGAGGCCATTGCCCGTATCTGGCCGGTCATGGCCCTCACCCCCAGGCACACGTTCCAGGTGCTGACGAAGCGACCCCACCGCCTGGCCTCGCTCCTGGCCGACACTGCGTTCGCGGGGGGAGGTCGGCGAGCATGCATCGCGGATGACCCAAGTGTCCCCGCTCGCCATGCCGGCCAGAGCGGCGATACGCCATGACCACTGCCGACGTTTGGATCGGCAAGTCCATCGAGAACGACGACTACTACACATGGCGGGCCGATTTCCTGCCCCGGATCCCGGCCGCTGCTCGGTTCCGGACCTGGGACCAGATGCCGGCCCTCGCCGGGAGCACCC
>PMOU01000489.1:8068-11260 GCA_003161205.1 Actinomycetota bacterium
CCGCCGAAGCCCCCGAACGTGAGGTCCTCGGTTTCCGTCTGCGCCGGGTTGCGGTACCTGGTGCGCACCGTGGTGATCGTGTCCAGGCTGCGGACCCGTCCCTGCTGGTCCACGTCCACGGTGCCAGCAACGGTGACGGCCGGGGATCCGGCGGGGTGCGCGGTGAACGCGTACTTGCTGCCGGTCCAGCCCGGGCCGGAAGCCGGCCCCACGTAGCGCACGGCAGCCGCCGACCGCAGCACCCCGAGCAGTTCGGCGGGGCTGATCGGCTGCTCGAAGGTGTTACCGCGGAGTTCGCGTCCCGGCGAGGCGCGCGTGTCTGGCGCGGGGATCGGGGCCTCATCCCAGGGCTTGCCGACGGATCCGAGCCCGGATGCGGGAGATACCCAGGTGTACAGGTTCTTACCGATGAAACGGAGCTGTTCGGTTACGTAATTGTGCGTCCCGCGTAGTGGGCCGCCGGTCACCAGCTCCGTTCCACGCTCGTGCTGGGGGTCGATCGCGCCGGTGAGCGCAAAGTGCTGCATGAGCCGGATCGACGGGAGCGTCAGCGACCCGTTCATGGTGAAGCGGTAGCTTTGTGCCGAGGTTTTCACCATGGCGCTGGTCACTGCCGCGAGCGCCGACGGCGGGTTGGTGACGGACGTCCCGAGCAACGTCGCGACGGCGGCCACGACCCCGGCGACCGCGCCCGCCGGCACCAGGACCCGCATCCGGCGCCGGTGACGGTGCCGCGCCGCGGCCTGTTCCCGCACGCCGCGCAGCAGGTCGATGCCCGGCGGCACGTCGTCGGATCCCGCGAGCAGCGTGGCGCGCATGTCCTGGCCGGTGTCGTTCATGTTGTGCTCCTTGACGTCGAATTCCCCAGCGGCAGCCCGTTCTCGCTGAGCTTCGCGCGCAGCGCGCGCAGGCCCCGGTGTGCGTGGGTCTTGACCGAGCCGGCCGAGCATCCGAGCAGCGAGGCGACCTCCGCCTCGGGCAGGTCCTCCAGGTAGCGCAGGATCACCACGGCGCGCTGCTTACGAGGCAGCTCGCCGAGCGCCTGCCGGATGAGCAAGGCGAGCGCAAGCCGGTCGGCGGTGTCGTCGCGTGCCGCGTGTTCCGGCAGCTCGGCTACTGGTCTCTCCCGGCGCCACCGGGCACGCCACCAGGACCGGTACGTGTTCACGATGACACGGCGCAGGTAGGCGTCCGGATCGCCGTCGATAAGATCCACCCGCGGCCAGGCCTGGTACAGCTTGATCAGGCTGGCCTGCACGAGATCCTCGGCGGCGTGCCAGTCGCCGGTGAGCAGCACCGCCACCCTCAGGTGGCGTTCGCCGTGGTCGCGCACGAACGCGGCGAAGCTCTGCTCCAGCTCCTCGCTGCCGCCAGGCATCACGCCTACTCCTCACGTCCGCGGTCAAGACTCATGCGTGATACGCCCTGACCCGGACATCTGGTTGACATTGGTAAAAAGCAATATCGCTCACGAGTGACAATGAGCGGGTGCGTCACAGGTTCAGGTAGCGGTGGGCTTCGGCGCGAATGATCTGGTGGCGCAGGTCGAGTGGGCTCGTCCGGCTTGCTGAACACGGCCAGCAGCCGGGCCCGGGCGACCGCCTCCACCGCGTCGGCCTGCTCCAGGGCCCGCAGCCCCTCGGCGAGCACCGGGACCGGGAGGTCCGCCACGTCGGCGTCGGCCAGGAACCCCATCAGGGATTCCAGCATCACGAACGCCTCACCCATGTCGGCTGGGACCATCGCGGTGCACATCGCGGGTTGCTCACCTCCNNCGGCTGGCCCGGGACAGGACTCGATTACTTTTTTCCAGAAATTTGAGTTAACTAGACTGACGCAGAACTGCAGAGTGACGGCGAAGGCCGTCAGGGGCTGCCGGACGGGTGTGCTGCCGGACAGGTCCCCCGGCGGGCACGCAGGTCGCGGTGCAAGTCCGGTCGGTACGGGCTCGCTGCCGTCTGGCTGGCCGTCCAACCAGGCTCGGGGTGAACGCGAGTGGCCTGTGTTCCGGCATCGCATGCGGGGAGCCGGTGACGTGCCCGTATGATTTCACGGTGTTCGGTGCCAGCATCGGGGCCAGGCCCTCGTGTAACAGCAGCCCGTGGTTAGCCCGGATCGTCCGCTCCGGATCGCGCTGCTCTCCTATCGCAGCAAGCCGTACTGCGGCGGCCAGGGGGTCTACGTCCGCCACCTGAGCCGAGAACTCGACGCGCTCGGGCACCAGGTCGAGGTGTTCTCCGGCCAGCCGTATCCCGAGCTGGATCCCGGCCCGCGGCTGACTCCGGTCCCTAGCCTGGACCTGTACCGGGATAGCGACCCGTTCCGGACGCCGCGCTGGGGTGAGTACCGGGACTGGGCCGACGTGCTGGAGACGGCCATGATGTGGGGCGGCGCGTTCCNNGCGTTCCCCGAGCCGCTGACGTTCAGCATCAGGGCCCGCCGGGTGCTGGCCGCGCGCGCCGGGGACTTCGACGTCGTGCACGACAACCAGGGGCTCGGCTACGGGATGCTCGGGGTGCGGCGGCTCGGGCTGCCGCTGGTCACCAGCATTCATCACCCGATCAGCGTCGATAAGCGCATCGACCTGGCGTCGTCGAGCTGGCTCAGCGCCCTGAACAAGCGCCGCTGGTACGGCTTCGTCCGGATGCAGGCCCGGGTCGCACGGCGGGTCGCCGGGACGGGATCGCTGATCACCGTGTCGGAATCAGCCAAGCGCGATATCTGCCGCGACTTCGCGGTCCCGCCGGACCGGGTGCACATCATCCCGCTCGGCGTCGACACCCGGGTGTTCCGGCCGCGTGAGGTGGCCCGGGTACCGGGCCGGATCATCGCCGTGGCCAGCGCCGACTCGGCGATGAAGGGGGTGGCCACGCTGCTGCGTGCAGTGGGAAAGGTCGCCACCGACCGGGACGTGCACCTGGTCGTGATCGGCAAGCCGGCGCCCGCCACCGAGCGGCTCGCGGCCCAGCTGTCGCTCACCGACCGGATCACGTTCACCCGCGGGCTCGATGACGAGGCGTTCTCGGCGCTGCTGGCCAGTGCGGAGATAGCGGTAGTGCCGTCGCTTTACGAGGGGGTCTCGCTGCCCGCCGTGGAGCACATGGCCTCGGGTACCCCGCTGGTGGCCAGCAACGCCGGCGCGCTGCCCGAGGTGACCGGGGACGCCGCCGTGCTGGTGACGCCGGGCGAGGA
>PMOU01000216.1 GCA_003161205.1 Actinomycetota bacterium
ACGCCGGGCATCGAGCGGGTCAGGATCAGCTACCTGCAGCCCGCCGAGCTGCGGCCCGGGCTGATCGAGGTCATCGCCGGCACGCCGGGGGTGGCCCCCTACTTCGACCTGTCGTTCCAGCACGCCAGCGGCCGGGTGCTGCGGGCGATGCGGCGGTTCGGTGACCGCGAGCGTTTCCTCACCCTGCTCGAGCAGATCAGGCGGCTCAGCCCGGAGGCCGGCGTCCGGTCCAACTTCATCGTCGGCTTCCCCGGCGAGACCGCGGCCGACCTGAAGGAGCTCGAGCTATTCCTCAGCGACGCCGGGCTGGACGCCATCGGGATCTTCGGCTACTCCGACGAGGACGGCACCGAGGCCGCGTCGCTGCCGGACAAGCTGGACGGCGCGGAGGTGGCCCGCCGGGTGGAGGAGTTCGCCGCCCTGGCCGATGAGCTGATGACCCAGCGCGCCGAGGCCAGGCTCGGCGAGAGCCTTGACGTGCTGATCGAAGAAGAGACCGACGACGGAGCCTACGAAGGCCGGGCCGCTCACCAGGCCCCTGAGGTCGACGGGGTCACGACGGTCCGTACGCAGGGCCGGCTCGCACGGGGCCGGCTCGCGGCCGGTGATATGGTCCGCGCCGTGGTGACCGGGTCGGACGGGGTGGACCTGATCGCGTCGGCCACGATGGGCGACGTGAACCTGCGGTGACCCCCGAGGTCGGGCTCTGGAATGTGGCCAACGTCCTCACGCTGGCGCGTATCGTCCTGGTTCCGGTCTTCGTCGCCTTCCTGCTGGCGGGCGGAACGGCCTGGCGGCTCATCGCCCTGGCCACGTTCTGCGCCGCCAGCCTGACCGACCTGCTCGACGGGCGGCTGGCCCGCAGCCGGGGGCTGGTGACCGACTTCGGCAAGATCGCCGACCCGGTGGCCGACAAGGCCCTGACCGGAGCGGCCCTGATCTGCCTGTCGGCCCTCGGCGAACTGCCGTGGTGGGTCACCGGAGTAATCATGTTCCGGGAGATCGGGGTGACCGCGCTGCGGTTCTGGGTGATCCGGCAGGGCGTGATCGCGGCCAGCCGCGGTGGCAAGGCCAAGACCCTCCTTCAGGTCATCGCGATCTGCCTGTACGTGCTGCCCAGCTCGCTGAGCCCGCCGGGCATCGTCCGCGGGCTCTTCATGGCGGCGGCGGTCGTGGTGACCGTGGTGACCGGCATCGACTATGTGCTTCAGGCGGTGCGCCTGCACCGTTCCGGGCCAGCGGCCCAGTCAGACCTAGGGGAGGCATGATCGTGGTCGTGGGTTCCGGGTCTTCGGATTCGTCGGATTCATCCGCGGGTGACGGGGCCCGCGACCTGGCGGTGCAGATTCTCGACCGGCTGCGGGCCGCCGGCCAGACGGTCGCCGTCGCCGAGTCGCTGACCGGCGGCCTCGTCGCGGCGGCGCTGACCGACGTGCCCGGCGCTTCGGTGGCCTTCCGCGGCGGGGTGGTCGCCTACGCGACCGAGCTCAAGGCGGCCCTGCTCGGCGTGGACTCCCTGATGCTCGCCCGGCACGGCGCGGTCTACCCGCCGGTCGCCGCGGCGATGGCGGAGGGCGTCAGGACCCGGCTGGGCGCGACCTACGGGGTGGCGACGACCGGGGTCGCCGGACCGGAAACCTCAGACGGCCAGCCGGTGGGCACGGCGCACATCGCGGTGAGCGTGGCGGACGACACGGTGGTAAGGACCATCGCGTTGGCCGGCGACAGGCAGGAGATACGTAGACTGACGGTAGAACATGCCCTGGGACTGCTGCTCGGCAGGCTCGGGGAAGAGAGTTACTGATTACAGCGTTACGTTGGCAGCGAACGCAGGGTGGCATGATCTCGCGGACTGACGGTAACGCCAGGTACCGTGGAGGTGTTGGCGGTTTGGCCTCGGAAGGGGAGTGCGATGGTTCTGCTCCGACAGCTGCTTGGTGATGTGCTTCGCCGGCTGCGCCTGCGGCAGGGTCGCACGCTGCGCGAGGTCTCCGCTTCGGCGCGCGTGTCCCTCGGTTACCTGTCCGAAGTAGAGCGCGGGCAGAAGGAAGCCTCCTCCGAGCTGCTCGCCGCGATCTGCGGCGCGCTGAACACCCCGCTGTCCCAGGTGTTCCGTGAGGTGTCAGACAACTTCGCCCTGGCCGAGCTGCAGAGCGAGCCCGTCCTGGCCATTCCCCGGGAGCCCGGCCTCCGGGTGCCCGCCGACGCCAGCGCCGGCCGGTCCGGCGAGCGCGGTTTCGTCCCGATCAGCACCATCGTCTCCGACGAGGACCTCGGCTCCGCCGACGGCTTCGAGGTCACCGATATGGTGTCCGTCTGACCCTGACCCTGACCCTGCTCCTGCTCCTGACGCTGAGCTTCCTGACGCGGGGCGTCAGACCCAGGCGCTGGGGTTTTCCGTCAGGAGGCGAACCATGTCGGGCAGGGTCCCTGACACGATGTCGGCCAGCGTGACCTGCTCCAGGACGGCCCGCTCGTTAGCACGCAGCGCGATCCAGACGTGCTGCAGGGGCTCGGCCACGCCCGGGTAGGTGACATTCTCCGGCCGCTCGCCGCGCACCCCGAGGAGCTGGCCGTCGATCGCCCTGATGATGTCCGCCAGCGAGATCTCGGCCGCCGGACGCGCCAGCCAGAAACCGCCGTCCGGCCCGCGCTGGCTGCGGATGATCCCGGCCCGCCGGAGCTGAGTCAGGATAGTCTCCAGGAACTTGCCTGGTATCTGCTGCGCGCGGGCAAGCTGGTCGGCCGTGACGTGACCGCTGCTGGCCGCGGCGAGCTCGATCGCGGCACGCAGCGCATAGTCGGCGCGGGCTGACAGTCGCATGCTCGTAATTATGCACGTTCCCCACTGCTTTTATCGCATTAGCGCGCCAGGCTTCCCCCAGCCCCGCCCTCTGCTGCCGCGTACTAGCCGACTTCGGCCGCCAGATCCGCATAGGCAGGCTCGAGCTCGTCCCACCGGGCGTTGGCGTCGCAGCGCTCACGCCCGGCGAGGTGGGCGCCGAGATCTTCGACGTGGACCTGCACCCCCGCCCCGTCGGCGGCGAGCAGCAGGCTGCCCAGGATGCGGTGGCCCGCGCCTGCCTCGCTGGTGGTCATCGGGTGCCCCTTCGTTCGTGCTTGCCCCGGGCTATCTCGGTGTGCAGGGCGTCCAGCCGCTGTTCCCACAGGGCCCGGTACCGGCCCAGCCATTCATCGACCTCGGCGAGCGGCTCGGCGCGCAGGCTGTAGATCCGCCGCTGCGCCTCCTGGCGGACCTCGACGAGCCCCGCCTCCCGCAGCACCCGCAGATGCCGCGATACCCCCGGGCGGGCGATCGGCAGCAGCGCCGCCAGCTCACCCGCGGTGGCCGGACCGCCGGTCAAGGTCTCAAGCATCATCCGCCGGCTCTCGTCCGCCAGTGCCCGCAGAACCGCTTCCATAGCACGAATGTACCAATGTAGTTACGTAACCGTCAAGATACATAAGTGGGCGCCAGTGCGCCGTGCCGCCCAGCGAACCGGCTGCGGCCCTCCCTGCCGTGCACCCGCGGCCGTGCACCCGCGGCCGTGCACCCGCTGCCGTGCGCTACCCGCTGCAATCGCTGCTGTACTAGCTCGCGATCACGCGGTAGAATCGCATACGCAACTTGAGAACCACTAGATAGAAATCTTCATTCAGGACACTTGCCACACTTCAGCAACGCAGGAATCTCAGATCAGACCCGTCTTGTCGGACAACCCCAGTAACGCAGGCTCCCTACCCTCAGTAGCGCACCTACTCACCCCAGTAGCACCTACGCCGGACCTCCGTCAGACCTGTATCCCAACCCCGGTGCACGTGCATAATGGGTTGTTAGTGAAGATCCCAATCTGGATAAAGCTCCCCGTGTCTAAACCTTCACATGTTATGGATTAAGTATTCCGAGGAGGTTTTCGACGCGGATGAATAGATGGGGGTAGCGGGCTGTGGTGCCCTCAGGAGGAATGCCGACCGAGCCGGGATCTCGGCGATTCCGGGTAGGCAACGTGCCTCCGCTTGCCGAGGGATATACCAACCGGCCTGATACAGCCCGCGGTGTCACCGATGCGCTGGTGCCGGGGTCGTCGGTGGCACTCGTGCCCGGTTCGGCCTTCGCCGAAGGCTCGCAGAACTGGCTCGGCGCGTGCGGCAAGACCCAGATCGCCGCGAGCAGTGCCGAAGCACTGTGGCGGTCGGGTGTTATCGACGCGCTGATCTGGATCAACGTCACAAGCCGCGCGTCGGTGCTCTCCGGTTTCGTGGAGGCCTCGGTCGCCGCCACTGGTATCGAGCCCACCGGTACGGCCGAGTCGATCGTGGCGCGCTTCATCAGCTGGCTCGGCTCGACGAGCCAGCCGTGGCTGGTGGTGTTCGATGACCTGCCGGAATCGGTGGATCTGGACGGACTGTGGCCTGAGGGGCTGGTCGGCCGGGTCCTGGTCACCAGCCCGCACTCCGCGGTCGCTGCCGGCCGCCCCGGCACGCAGGTCATCCCGGTCGGGTTGTTCAGCGTCCGGGAGGCGCTTAACTGCCTGACCGAACGACTGAGCGTGAACCCGGCTCAGCGTCATGGCGCCATCGACCTGATCGAGGCTCTCGGCCGCGAGCCGCTGGCGCTCGCGCAGGCCGCTTCGGTGGTCGCGAACTCGGCCCTGGCCTGCCGGGATTACCGGGACTACTTCGTCCGCAGAAGGCAGCAGATCGGGGTCGCGGCCGGAGAGGTACCGTCGGCGGCCGCGGTGACCTGGACCCTCTCGCTGGGACAGGCGGAATCGCTGCTGCACGGTGATTCGGTCCGGGCGATGCTGGTCCTGGTCGCGCTGCTCGACGGGCACGGGGTCCCGGGTGCCATCTTCAGCACCTCGGCCGTGGCCAGGTACCTGGGCGGAGCCGTGACCCCGTTCTCTACCGCGGTCGACACCAAGCCGGTGTGGGACGCGCTGCTCGCCATCGAGCGGGCCGGGCTGATCACCATTAACCGGACCGAGGCACCGCCGACGATCCTGATGAGCTCGGTGCTCCAGGGGGCGATCAGGCTGGCGGCGCCCGCCCAGGTCCAGGACCCCGCGGCCCGGGCGGCCGCGAGCGCGCTGCTGGAAGCATGGCCGGCCGAGGAGCCGCAACCGTGGCTGGCGGAAAGCCTGCGGGTCAACGCGGCCAGCTTGCAGGGCTCGGCCACCGACGTGCTGTGGGCCGATGGATGCCATCCGCTGCTGCTGCGGGCGGGCCGTAGCCTCGACAGCGCCCGCATGGTCGGCCCGGCCGTCGAGCACTGGCGGGACCTAGCCGCCCGCTGTGACAGCAAGCTGCCCGCCGGGCACCCGGACACCCTGGTGGTGGCCGCGCACCTCGCGGCCGCGTACCTGGCGGCGGGATATGCGGCCGACGCGGTCACCTGGTATCAGCGCGTGCTGGCCGAGCGGAGCCGTGAGCTCGCCCCTGGGCATCCCGCTATCATCGCCGCGCGGGTCAACCTCGGGCGGGGTCTGATCATGGCGGGGGAGCCCGCCGACGCGGTGACCGTCTTGCGCCGTGCGGTCAGCGAGTGCGAGCAATTCCGCGGACCCAGCCACCCGGACGCACTGAACGTCAGCGACGAACTCGCCTCCGCTTACCTGGCGGCCGGCGATACCGCGGAAGCGATCCGGCTGCTGAGCCGGACGCTGGCCGATCGCGAACGGACGCAGGGTACGCGGGACGTCGAGACCATGGCCACCCGGGACCGCCTCGCCGGGGCCAGCCTGGCCGGCGGCAAGATCAAGGATGCCGTCTCCCAGTACAAGCGGGTGCTGTCCGACCGCGAGAAGGTGCTCGGCCGCGACCATCCGGATACGATCGCGGCCGCCGCGAACCTCGCGGCCGCCAATCAGGCCGCCGGCCGGATGCCCGCCGCCATGCAGCTCGCCGAGCAGTGCTGCGCGGATTCGGAGCGGGTCCTCGGCCCTGAACACGCGGACACGCTGGCCCGGCTGGCGAACCTGGCGCACCTGTACTACGCCGTGGGCCGGGTCGGAGACGCGGTGGCCCTGCTTCGCGACACCGCCGCTCGCTGCGAGCGGGTGCTGCCCGCCGGGGACCCGCTCACCCGTGCCATCCGGCAGAGCCTGGCGAANNCCCTCTAAATGAGAATCCACAATGCGTCAGCCGGTTACCGATTAGAGTTAAGTCCGTAATGTGATGGTGTGTGCAGGACGGGCTGCCGGGAAGGAGTGCCATGTCGGTTCCGCCGCTGGATCGGCGCCCGGTCATCCTCGAGGCCGAGTGCGCTGATTCCGGAGTGACCGGGCTGTATCGGCGCCGCGCCGTGCGCCGAATCGCGCGCATCACCTCGATCACCGGCTGGATGTGAGCGGCGTGCTACCCGAAATCTTGGTGGGTATCCTGGTCGTCCTGACCGCTTTCCTCGTGGCCGGGGACTTCTCCAGGACCGAGGTCGATAGCCACGGGTTCCCCGACGGGCGGCCGAATGATGCCGGCCCAGGAATGACCGGAGACGCCCACGATGGGCTTTTCCGGGAATCCGCCGGGACCGGGCTACCCGCCGCCGCGCACGATGCCGGCTCGGCCCGGCGACCTGGCAGCAGTCAGCCAGCCGGAGGCCACCAGCACGCGCGCGCCGCCGGGCCGGCCCCAGGATCGCGTAAAGGGCTGAAAAACTGGACCGTCCGCTCGCGGTTGCTGCTGCTCGTCATCATCCCGGCCGTCGCCGTCGCCGTCGCCGCTTTCTGCGTTGTCCGTATGGTCCATGTGCTGCAAAGCGCGCCGATGCACGCGGCAGGTAGTCCGGCCCGCGACCGGGCTATTGTGTCGGCGACGGTGGCCGGTGTCGTGACGGTCATCGTCTTGGCGCTGGCGTTGTGGCTGACGATGGTCGTGGCCAGGTCCGTCCTCAGGCCGGTGCGCAAACTGCGGTCCGGGGCGCTGGAGGTGGCCCAGAGCGCGCCGACCGAGGTCAAGCCCGTTGAGGTGGATTCCTCTGACGAGATAGGCGAGATCGCGCGCGCCTTTAACCAGATGCGCACCGAAATGGTGCGACTGGCGGCCAACGAGGCCGCGCTCCGTGGTCGCCTCGACGCCATGTTCGTGAACCTTTCCCACCGTAGCCAGACCCTGGTGGATCGCCAGATCCGGCTCATAGAGCAGCTCGAACAGGGGGAGCAGGACCGGGAGCGGCTGGCGAACCTGTTCAAGATGAATCGCATCGCCAGCCGTATGCACCGCAACTCGCAGAACCTGCTCGTGCTGGCCGGTCACGAGGTTCCCAGCGACTGGAACCAGCCGATTGCGCTGGTGAACCTGATCCGGGCTGCGGTGTCCGAGGTCGAGGACTACGACCGTGTAGCGCTAGGGGCGCAGCCGGACATCGCGGTATCCGGACCCGCCGTCAACGACGTCGTGCACCTGCTCGCCGAGTTGATTGAGAACGCAACGTCGTTCTCCGCGGGGGACATGCAGGTCGATATCACTGGGCGTCTCCTGACCAGTGGCGGCGCCTTGGTCGACATCACCGACCGTGGTGTCGGAATGGCCCCGAAAGAGCTGGCGTACGCGAACTGGCGGCTGGAAAACCCGCCGACGGCGGATATCAATGTCCCTAAGTGGATGGGTTTGTTCGTGGTGGCCAGGCTCGCCGCGCGGCATGGTGTCAGGGTCCGGCTGCAGCAGGCCGAGTTCGGTGGCCTCACGGCGATGGTCTGGCTCCCGGACGAAGTCATCACGAACCAGGGCGCGGCGCCGTCGAGGCTCAGCAGCTTCGGCAGCACCGGCTCAAGGCGGCGTTCGCACGAGGCAGCCGTGGAACCCGGCTACGCCACCGCGGAGCAGGGGGGAACCGCGGCGCGGTTGATGGAGTATGCGTCGCCGCGGGACGAGGTCCGGGAAGCGCCGCTCGGCCGGCGGCCTGGCCCCGCCTGGTCGGACAGCGGCCCGCGACCGGTGTTCCAGGCCGGCCCTCTTGCCACCACCGCCAGGCCGTCCAGCTCCGGGCTACCTGACGCGACGGGCGAGCGAGCGGATGCCTCCGCCCAGGAGGTCCAGTCTCTCGGCGACGAGGCGCCCGGCGCTAGCCCAGCCGGTGTCAGCCCCGCCGGTGTCAGCCCGTCCGGCGCCAGCCCGNNCTCTTGGCCCAGCTCCCCTGCCTGGCCGCATCCGGCGGACCGAGGCATCGCAGCTCGCTAGCGCTCCGGTGGGTACTGACGCGCTCCTGGGTCAGGAGAAGAGTCTGGCCGAAGGCGGCGTGATCGTACCGCCGGTAGAAGGTCCCTCGGAAAGGCGCAGGCTGCCTATCTTCGACTCGGTTGAGTCGCACTGGTTCAGCGGCGGCCGCGAGGCGTCCAATTCACCCGGTTTCACCGCCGCGGCCGGAAATCGCTGGTCGTCACCGGCAGATGCAGGCTGGAATGCCGCTCAGACAGTCGATTCGCCGTCCTCGGGCGGCTCGACGGCAGCGGGACTCCCCAAGCGGCTGCCGAGCGCTAATCTCGTCCCCGGTGCCATCCCGAGCGCGAGCACGGAACCCGTCGTCGCGCCGACCCGGTCAGCTTCCGCGGCCAGGGACCGGCTCGCCGGTTTCCAGCGGGGTGTCAGCGAAGCCCGGGCCGCAGCCAGCGAAGGTGCGGATCCCGGCGGAGAAGAAGACGCCTGATAGAGCGGGCATGACCTCTCGCTGGGCCTGGCTTGAATTGCCATGCTCTGCCAGTTAAATGCTCTGCCAGTTAAATGCTCTGCCAGTCAGTCAATGCCGGGCCAGTCAATGCCAGTCAGTCAATGCCGGGCCAGTCAAATGCCGGGCCGCTAATACCGGTGGCGCCGCATTCACAGGCCCGGTACCCGCACATAAAACCGGCCGCCATCCCCGTTCCATGGGGATGGCGGCCGGTTCAAGGATGCCCTGACCCGGGCAGAGCTGCCGGGTCGGCGCGGCGTTAAGCGGTCGTTGCGGCTTCCTTCGGCGCGCTCTCCCGGGGCAGGTGGAAGAACTGCGACCGCAAGACGAACCGCGCGACGAACATCAGGATCAGGCCTGCCACCACGATGCCGATCAGCGAATTCCGTTGCGCAGCCGGTGCACCCTGCAGCGACTTGACGACCACCCAGCCGAGGAACCCGACCGATGCGAGCGGAAGGACGCCGACGAGCACCGCGTCCCAGGCGTTGCTGAAGATGCGCCGCCGGTAGTACACGATCGCGGCGCACGCGGTGAGCATGTAGAACAGGGCGAACAGCAAGCCGGTCACGTCGACCACGTCGGTGAAGACGGTCGCGATCGAGCTGGAGAGCAGTTCCGCCCAGGTGGCCGCGATGAGGATGACGGCGATGATGATGCTGCCGATCGCGGGGGTGTTGAACCGGCGGCTGATCTGGCCCAGGACCGGCGGCAGGACCCGGTGACTCGCCATCCCGTAAGCGATCCGGGAGCTGGCCACGATACCGGTGCCGGTGGACGCGATCACCGACAGGACCAGCGCGAAGGCCATCACCTTGGCCCACCCGCCGCCGCCCAGGACCTGGGTGACGAAGATCAGCGCCGAGGAGGCGTTGGCCTGCAGCTTGGCCGGTGACGCCACTCCCTGCAAGCCCATCTGCGGCAGGATGTACAGCACGATGAGGATCACGACCGCGAAGACGGCGGCCCGGCCCGGGTTGACGCGCCGGTGCTTGACTTCCTCGTTGACGTAGATGGTCGCGTCCCAGCCGGAGTACATGAAGACCGCGATGAGCAGGCCTGCCGCCAGGCTGCCCTTCCCGTCGATGCCGGACAGGCTGAACCAGCCCCTGGTGATCGGGAACGTGCCGGCGTGGTGGCTGAGCACATACACAAGTCCCCAGATCGAGACGCCGATGAGAACGATGTATTCGAACACCGCCATGGCGACCTGGGTACGCGCGGTTATTCGGATGCCGACCACCGCGATCACCAGCATGACGATGATGAGGGCGGTACTGATGCCGATATTCGGCCAGGCGCTGGTGGTGGTGGCGTTGAAGACGGCCAGCACCGCCGGCGAGAGAACGACCACGACCGAGATCGACCCGACAATGTAGCCCGCGAGCATGAGCCAGCCGGTCATGAAGCCGAGGTAGGGGTTGATAGCGCGGCCGACCCACTCGAAGGAAGCGCCGCAGTTGGCGTTCCACAGGTTCAGCCGCCGGTAGGAGTTGGCGATGATCAGCATCGGGACGCCGCACAGGAGGATAACCGGCCCGCCGCCGTAGGCAGCCGCCGCGGCCAGCCCGGCCATCGTCACCGCCATTGTCGCCGCCGGGGCGGACGACGCCATGCCGATGATCGTGTCCTGGGTGGTCCCGATAGCGTCGGGTTCCAGCTTGGCCGCGGGCGCGGGCGTAAGGCCCGCTAGGGCGGCCGCAGGTCGTTCCACGTGCTCTCCTCTCGGCGAATGCCCTATATGTGGGCAAAGGCAGGATACGGCAGAAGCTGTTTTGTGCGGGGCGGACTGTTCTGTTGTAACTGAATAGATTTGTGGTTCGCTGCGAACGGTAGCGTAACCGCCCTCCATTACCACTAAACGTCGTCGCATGATCACTGATAGTCGTCAAACGGACCTAGCCCGTGTCCGGCACGCCTCCTAGGATGCCGCAAAATGGCTGAAACCGTCATGAACTTTCCAAACTGAGCTACCTGCGGACGGCGCGCAGGTAAAAGCACGTCATGATAAAGCTGAGCTGAATGATAAAGGTGAGTCGCTGACCGGGAGGAAATGCCAGTGGTAACGCGCCAGCACACCGGGAACTCCGATCACCGCGGGCCGGGCGCCGACCACCATCCGCTTGATCCCCTGGACGCGGCCGAGATCAGGCGCGCGGTGGAGATTCTCCGGCGAGAGCGGCCGGTGACTCCCGAGGCCCGGTTCGTCTCGGTGACCCTGCACGAGCCGCCCAAGGACCAGGTGGCCTTCGCCCCGGACCAGTCCCGCGGTCCCGCCGCCGTGGTGCCGCGGGAGGTATTCATCGTGCTGCTGGAACCGCGGCAGCACCTGACCTACGAGGCGGTGGTCTCTCTCACCGCCGGCTCGGTCCTGGCCTGGCGCTCCGTCCCGGACGCGCGCGCGCCCTTCACCCCGGCCGAAGGCGTCCAGTGCGGGGTCGTGACCAGGGCCGACTCTCGGATCCTGGCCGGGCTCGAACGCCGCGGCATCACCGACCCCGGACGCGTGCGGGTGGAGCCGTGGGGGATCGGCACGTTCTCGGCCCCCGAGGATGCGGGCCGCCGGGTGGTGTGGACCCTGCTGTTCTATCGTGAGCGGCCGGACGACAATCCCTACGCCAAGCCGGTCCATGGCCTGCACGCCATCGTGGACCTGGACGACATGACGGTCCTGCGGGTGGAAGATACCGGCCCGGTGCCGCTGCCGCCGGGCTCCGGCGCCTACGCCGCCGATCGCGTCGGGCCGCTGCGGGAGGACCTCAAGCCGCTGGAGATCATCCAGCCCGAGGGCCCGAGCTTCGACGTCGACGGCTGGGAGGTTCGCTGGCAGCGCTGGCGTCTCCGGCTGGGCTTCAACGCCCGCGAGGGCCTGGTCCTGCACGCCGTGGGGTACGAGGACGCCGGGGTGGTCCGGCCGATCCTGTGGCGTGCCTCGGTGGCCGAACTGTTCATTCCCTACGCCGACCCGCGGCCCTACCAGGGCTGGCGCAACGCGTTCGACATCGGCGAGTTCGGCATCGGGATCCTGACCAACTCACTCGAGCTCGGCTGCGACTGCCTCGGTGAGATCCGTTACTTCGACGTCGAGCTGGCCGACGGCAACGGCGATCCGTACACCATCAGCCAGGCCATCTGCCTGCATGAGGAAGACTTCGGCCTGCTGTGGAAGCACTTCGACGCCGATCTGGGCACCACCGAGACCCGCCGCAGCCGCCGCCTGGTCGTCTCGTTCGTCATCACCGCGGATAACTACGAGTACGCGATCTACTGGTACTTCTACACCGATGGCACCATCGAGTTCGAGGTCAAGCTGACCGGCATCGTCCTGACCAGCGCCCTGCCGCCCGGCGAGACCAGCGATTTCGGCACGCTGGTCGCACCGCAGACCCTGGCCGCCCACCATCAGCATTTCCTGTCCGTCCGGCTGGACACGGCCGTGGACGGGCTGGCCAACACGGTCTACGAGGTCGACACCGAAGCGGTCCCGCTGGGGCCGGACAATCCGCTCGGCAACGCGTTCCGGCCGGTGAAACGGCCGCTGCGCCGGGAGTCCGAGGCGCAGCGTGTCATCGACCCGATCCACGGCCGGTACTGGCTGGTGGCGAATCCGAACAACAGGACTCAGCTCGGCCACGAGCCCGCCTACAAGCTCGTCCCCGGCCCCAGCGTGCTGGCGTTCAGTCAGCCCGGCTCGCCGGTGAGCCAGCGGGCCGAGTTCGCGACCAAGCACCTGTGGGTCACCCCCTTCCATCCCGATGAGCGGTTCCCGGCGGGCGATTACCCGAACCAGCACGCTGGCGGCGCCGGTCTCCCGGCCTGGACCAAAGCTGACCGCCCGATCGAGAACACCGACGTGGTCCTCTGGTACACCGTCGGTAGTCACCACATCACCAGGCCCGAGGACTGGCCAGTCATGCCAGCGGAACGGGCCGGGTTCATGCTCAAGCCGTCTGGTTTCTTCGACCAGAACCCGGCGCTCGACGTGGCCCCGAGCCATCGCGGCCCTGCTCAGAATCACTGAGCATACAAAGTATGATTAGTATGGCCCGTGGACGAGCTGACGAGCTGACGAACGGGAGCCACCTTGGACGAGCCAACCTTCGACGAGCGCTACCGGCACCGGACCCAGCGCTCGGGCGAGCTATTCGAGCAGGCGAGCCGTTACATTCCCGGCGGCGCCGGGAGCAGCGCCCGCACCGTCAAGTTCGGCTGGAAGCCGTACCCGCCGTTCCTGGCCGACGGGCTCGGGTCCCGGGTGCGCGACGCGGACGGGCACTCCTATATCGACTACCTGCTGGGCCTGGGCCCGATGATCCTGGGCCACCGGCACCCGGCCGTGACCCAGGCCGTCACGACCGCGGTCAGCGAGCTCAGCACCTGCTTCGGCCTGCCGTACGAGCTGGAGATCGAGGCGGCCCGCAAGGTCACCGAGGCGGTACCCGGAGTCGAGCAGGTCCGGTTCTCCAACTCCGGCAGCGAGGTCGTCGGCACGGCCGTCCGGCTGGCCCGCGCGCACACCGACCGCCGGCTGATCATCCGCTTCGAGGGGCACTACCACGGCTGGCAGGACACCGTCTACTGGAGCAACCACGTCGACCCCGAGCTGGCCGGCCCGGCCAGCTCGCCCCGGCCGGTCGCGTCCGGTCCCGGCGTCCCGGCCGAGCTGGAATCCACGCTCATCGTGCTGAGCTGGAACGACCCGGAGAGCTTCGTGGCGGTGATGGAGGAGCGGGGCGACCAGGTGGCCGCGGTGATCACCGAGCCCGCGGTGTTTAACACCGGCTGCATCCTGCCCGAGCCCGGCTACCTGGAGCTGCTGCGCACCCAGACCCGCCGGTACGGGGCGCTGCTCATCTTCGACGAGGTGATCACCGGCTTCCGGTTCGCCCGCGGCGGCGCGCAGGAGTACTTCGGCGTCACGCCCGACCTGACCACCATGGCCAAGGGGCTGGGCGGGGGCTTTCCCGTGGCCGCCATCGGCGGATCCCGCGAAGCGATGTCGATGATCGCCGAGGGCCGCTACTCGCACTCGGGCACCTACAACGCCAACACCGTCGCGTGCGCCGCGGTCAGCGCGACCATGGACGTGCTGGCTACCCCTGGCCTGTACGAGCGGCAGCGCAAGCTGGGCGAAACGCTGATGAGCGGGCTGCGCAAGCTGGCCGCCGACGCGGGCCTGCCGGTCATCGTCGAAGGGCTGGGCACGGTCTTCCAGGTCTGGTTCAGCGAGCGGCCCATCAGGAACTGGCGGGATGCTCAGCGTTACGCCAACGAAGAGCTCTTTACCCGGTGGTGGCAGGAGATGCTGCTGCGGGGGGTCTTGTTCCACCCCAGCCAGTACGAGAACCTGTTCCTGTCGCTGGTGCACACGCAGCAGGACGTCGACGAGATGCTCAACGCCGCGCAGGAGGCATTCGCCGTTATCGGGCGCAAACGGCTAGGGTGAAAAGCCATGGTCCTGGATCTCGGTGGCAGCCGAGCCCGGCCGGCCGCCACGTCCCGGCCCGGCTCCCAGCTGCTGTACGAGCGGGTCGTGGCCTACGTCGAGCAGCTCATCGTCGAGCGCGGCCTGGCGCCCGGCGACCTGCTGCCGACCAGCAAGGAGCTGGCCGCCAGCGTCGGGGTCAGCCTGATCACCGTCCGCCGGGCGCTGGACGAGCTGGAGCGGGCCGGCCGGGTCCGCCGCCATCAGGGCGTGGGCACGTTCGTGGGCCGGCCGCGGATCGTCGCCGAGCCGACCAGAACCGGCAGCCTGCTGGGCACGCTGAGGCAGGGGGAGGGGGACGGGACCGGCCCGTCGGCCGACTCGATCGACACCCGGATCCTGGAGATACGCCGTGGCCTGCCCTCGCCCGACGTGGCCACCGCGCTGCGGATCCCGCCGGAGGCGCCGGTATGGCGGCTGCGGCGGCAGCGGCTCATCGACGGCCAGCCCGCCGTAGTCGAGACCTCGATTATCCCGGTGGCGCTCGCCCCGGACCTGGATCAGCTGGTCACAAGGCGGAACGGCTCGCTGTATGACCTGCTGGCCAGGGAGTTCGGGCTGCAGGACGAGTACGAGGAGCAGTACCTCGAGGTCGTCGTCACGCCGGGCCAGCAGGAGCGGCGGCTGCTCAGTATCCCGTCGCGGACCCCCGTGGTACGGATCCGCGGGCTGAGTATGGACAAGTCGGGGACCCCGTTCGACTGCTTCGAGCAGCTCTACCGCGCCACCGAGTTCGCCTTCGCCATCTCCGGCAGCACGTCGCGGCAGCTGTTCCCGACGCCCGGCTTCCAGGACTGGGACGTGCGGGCGCTACCGGACGTACCTCCGATTCCGTGACACTGTTGCGTCACCATCGGCGATCATCTAGGGTTTAACGACATACTGAACATACACAGTATGTCCATGGGTAAATGATGGCCCAGTAGTCAGCATGTGGTCTCCCAGCGTTGCGAAGCCCTCCNNGGCACCCTGAAGGATGCTGCCCTCCGGGCCGGCGACATCGTCGTCATCTCCATGGCCAGCTCCGGTCCGACGCAGAGCATCGCGGTCACGCTGGCCGTCCTGCTGTCCACCGTCGCCTACGCCAGCTTCCTGCCCATCGTGATCTGCCTGATCCCGATGCTCGGCATCGCCATCGGCTACCAGCGGCTCAACGCCTGGCAGCGCAGCGCGGGCGCCACGTACTCCTGGGTCGGCCGGGCCCTCAACCCGCACGCCGGTTTCTTCGCCGGCTGGATCATGCTGATGTACTACTGCGTGGGCACGACCAGCCTGACCGTCCCGCTCGGCACCTACATGCTGACCTTCTTCAGCAATACGCTGCCGAACAACGTCTATGCGGTCGCCGCCGTCGGCTCCGGGTTCGACCTCCTCGTCCTGGTCATCGCGGCGGTCGGGATCCAGCTGTCGGCCAGGTTCTCGTGGGGCTGGGCCATCTTCGAGTACGGGCTGCTGGTCGGCTTCTCCATTGCCGCCCTCCTCGGCATCTACGGCCACAGCCTGCACCACACCGTGCACATCTCCAGCTCGTGGTTCACGATCAGCGGCGCGGGCGGGTTCAGCGCGCTGGTCTCCGGCTGCCTGCTGGCCATCTTCCTCTACTCCGGCTGGGACAGCGCCGCCTACGTCAGCGAGGAGGC
>PMOU01000084.1 GCA_003161205.1 Actinomycetota bacterium
ACCATGGACGCGGGCGGCCTGATAGCCCTGGACCGGGACGACCGCCGCGTGGTGGTGCTGCTGGCCCGCGCCAGGGAAACAGGGGCCCGCGTTACCGTGCCGGCGTCCGCCCTGGCTCAGGCCATCCGCAGGCCGGACAGGCAGGTCCGGCTCTCGCGGTTCATCCGCCAGCCCACGACCGACGTCATCGATCTGGGCCGGGTAGATGCGACCAGCGTTGGCAGGCTGCTGGCTGCCAGCGGAACGTCCGACATCGCCGACGCTCACGTGGTGATCTGCGCGCGCCGCGCTGACCAGCCCGTCGTCACCTCCGATCCCGATGACCTGCGACAGCTTGACCCCGCGCTCCGGCTGATCCCGCTATAAACCGCCCGGTGCCGAGCGTCCGCCAGCCGACTCGCGAGCCCACGCCGGTGTCGGCCAAACACCTGCCGCGTTGAGCCACATGTAATATTTCTCCTGTTCGGCGGTGGGCTATGCGTGGAACAGGGTGGGCATGTCAATGGACTCCGGCGGCTGCTCATCAAGCTGGCTTCTTCTCCTGACCCAGCTCCCGAGGTCGCCGTCCAGCCACCGGGTTGCGCTGTGGCGCCGCCTGCGGGCCGCCGGCGCGACCACGATGGTGACCAGCGTGTGGGTGCTGCCGGAGACGGCTCCGCACGCGGAGTTGCTGGAGCAGTTGCGGGACGGGCTGCTCCAGCAGGGCGGAATCGGGTTCGTGCTGAGCATCCCGGCTTCGGCGCCGGACGTGAACGAGGCCATCATGTCGCGCTTCCGGTCCGACCGAGGCCGGGAGTACGACGAGTTCGCCGAGCGCTGCAGTGCTCTCCTAGAAGAAATCGGCCGGGAGGGCAAGGCCGGGAAGTACACCTTCGCTGAAATGGAGGAGAGCGAGCAGGATCTGGAGAAGCTGGTCCGCTGGCTGGCGAAGATCGCGGCGCGTGACTTCTTTCCCGATGAGCGGGGGCAGGAGGCGGCCGTCATGCTGGCGCGGTGCCAGACCGCGGTGGCGGCGTTCTCGCAGGCGGTTTACGCGGCCGAGAATGTAACCGCTCTCGGTGCCCGCGAGCCTCAGGCGCCCGGTGACGCCGACCCTGGCCACGTGGACTCAATCCAGCCGGTGTGAACGGAGAACGGCCAGGCGGGATCCGGCGGCGCGAATGCCTCGTGCGCGACGAGGGCGCGGTGCAGCGGCAGGCTGGTCGCGATCAGGACCTTGCGCATGCCCCCTGGCCTGTCCCTCGGTTGCTGTCGTCGATCGCACCCGGGCCCGCGGCTTTTATCCGCCGGCTCCCGGCAGGGTGGTGGTGACCGCCGTGGGTGCCGGCGCGGGTTTGACCTTGTGGGGGAAGACGGAGTGGATGAAGTGGGGGANNCTTCCGGCCGAAGTACAGGCCGGCCATGAGGGCCAGGAACGACTGGACGACGATGGCGATGATGGCCTCGGACGCGGTGAAGTACTGGCTGTAGCCGATGGTGAAGCCCACGATCAGTTCATCGATGCTGATGCTGATGCCGAGCCCGATGATGGCGCGACCGCGGGCTGCCACCAGCGCCCTCGCCTTTTCCGCCTCGTCGTCGTCCTCGTCGTCGTTGAAGGCCTCGTCTAGCATCAGGATGCCAAGGACGCCGATGATCACCGGCACGACGAGCGGGACGATATACCGGCCGACGAAGGTCAGGTCGATCTCGTCGGCTAGGTGGGAGCGGTAGGCCAGCTGAAGTTCCTTGAGCTCGGTCGGGCTGCCGAGTTGGTAAGGGTCGATGGTGATATGCGCGGGGCCGGCGATCAGGTGAATCAACGGCGTCCCCACGGCCAGCCCGATCAGCGGCATTATGGCTTCGAATGCGATGAACACCACTGTGACGCGCAGCAACTGCGCGCGCGTCAGCCGAATTTCCCCCAGGACCGCGAATGCGATAGCAAAATTGTCCAGGCACAAAGGCAGGGTGAAAGCCAGCAGTCTCAGCATCTCACCCAACCTTTCGCTACCCGGAGTGACCACCGCGTCCACGGCGGGTTAACCTCGCATCGCGAGGAGGCAACCCCATTTAACGGCGGATCGGCCCGGCTGGTTCGGTGTTCCGGGAAAAGACCAGCTACCCGGACTTCGCCGGCCTGCGGACGAGGGCCTGACAAACGTCGGCCGGGACCATACCACCAGGCAAAGGCGGGGGGCGGGCGTGTAATAGGTGCGTAAGTAATAATCGCGTTCGGTTACCAGAGGAGTCCCGGAGGTTGGCCTGGCGTGTATCTCAGGACCATCACCCCACTATCACCTTACGATCACGCCTCCATCTGAGGCGGTGGAAGTAGAAGTCCCGAATTTCCCGCGTCATGCCGCCTTGCTGGGCTAACGTATGGCCGGAGAGCTGCGCGGTGCACGTGGAGGTGGAGTGCATGCCCGACGAGCGCTGGTCCGCATGGCGCCGCCGCATGCAGCAAAGAGGCATGTCCCGGGTGGCGAGGCAGCTCGTTATTCCCGCGGTGCTGGGGCTGGTGATCGGCGTGGTGCTTGCGTTCCAGTCGGGCACGAGCAACTCGGGTCTTACCCAGATCCCTCTCGGCACTTATGTGACCCCGACTGCCTCCGATACCGCTGCGGNNGCTGGCGGCAGCTACTCCAGCGGCGAGCATGAATTCCAAGTCCACCTGCGCCATCATCGTTCCGGCTAACCCGCTGAGCGCGCAGGGGCTGGCTACGCCCTATCAGCTCACCGGTCCCAGCGGGAAGACGCCGGCGCAGTCGGGATGCGAGATGAGCAACGGGGCCAAGCTGGGGGCCTTCGTCCAGGCCACGATCCTGGACCCGGCCACCGGGGCGCTGTCGGTCTTCGAGCCGCTCGTGATCACCCGCGGCACCAGGCCGGACACGCCGGGCCTGAAGGTCAATCCGCCGGTGATCCCGGCGGACGCCGTCGTGACGATCGACTTCGGGTTCAACGGCACGCATCTGGTCCAGGTAGGGGCGACCCCGGCCACGCTCGCGGATGCCCACTGCGTCAGCGGCCAGGCAGGGTCGGCCTTCGGGCAGACATCGTTCTGCAACGGGGTCACGTTCTTCAACGCGGTAAAGAAAGCAGAGCGAGCGGGACTGCTCAAGGTGCCGTCCCCGGGTACCTCGAACGCGATCGTCGCCTCGGGCGGCGACCTGGGCACGGGCCGGTCGTGCCCGGTCATCAGCAACTTCGAGGTGGCCGGCCTGGCCCCGGGCGAAAGCGTGACCACCACCTACCTGCTCAACCCGCTCACCGGCCAGACAGCGCAGGACAACGAGACGTACCAGAGCTACATCGCAGGGGCGACGCTGCTGCACGGCAACAGCGCAAACGCCGTGCTTGACCAGTACATCGACCCGATCCTCGGGTGCACCCCGTTCGAGGCGCCCGACCTGTCCCACGCCAACGTGCCGGCCTTTTCCGAGGCGCTGGACGAGATAGCGGCGGGCGCGTATCAGCCGAAGACCGCGGCGCTGGTGCCGGAGAACGACAAGGTGGTCATGGACGGCGGCAAGTCCGACCCGGCGAAGACCGACCTGTACCGGGAGGAACTCGGTCAGGCCCCCGTCGGCGCGGCGGCCAGCACGTCCAGCAGCCCGGCGATGTACTGCCAGAACCTCGTCGACATCCAGACGCCGTTCCTGACGGCCAACCAGAAGTTGCTCGCCACTGGCCAGTCGCCGGTGACGGCGACCGCTGACAGCCTGCTCACCTTCCTGGCGAACGACCTGAGCGCGTCCTTCACCAGCCTTGGCTGCCAGCGGTTCCACCTGACGAATCCCGTCACGCTCAAGCGGAACAGCGCTGGCGCGGCGGTCGCGGCGACCTTCGACATCGCCGTGCAGACCGCACGGTGACCAAAGACCGCACGGTGACCAAGGAGTCAGACAATGGATGTCCAGGAAGCAGGCGGAAGGGGGCAGCACACGCGCTCGGACGATGACGATGACGATGACGACCGGGTCCTCGTCCCGGGAGCCTGGCGGAGCAAGCCCTTCAGGCTTACCGTGATGGCGGCGGTGGTCATTCTCATGGCGGGGATCGGCTTCGGCGCCGGCAAGCTGACCGGGGTCGGCGACAACGTGGTTCGCTCGGACATTCCCAAGCCGGAGACGACCGCTGACCCGTTCATCGAGGGCTCCGGCTCCATCGCCGACAACAGCCACGAGAACATCCTGTCGACGACGGCGCCCGGTATGGTGCACATCCTGTCGGGCGGGAAATCGGCCGGGATCGGCCTGGTACTCACGCCGTCGGGGAGGGTGCTGACCACGTACCAGCCCGCCCAGGGCGCGCAGAACCTGTCGGCGGAGTACGTCCTGTCGGGTGCGACGTTCAAGGCCACGGTGATCGGCACGGATCCGGCGGCGGGCCTGGCGCTGCTGCAGATGGCGAGCCGTCCGGGGTGGCCGTTCGTGACCGTCGAGGTCGGGAACTCGGACCGGCTCGTTCAGAACGCGGAAATCTCCGACTTCACGTCCTATCATCTGCCGGGCACCGTCTACGACACCGCGGTCGGCACCACGGGCACGACGACCAAGGTGACCATCGATGCCGGCACCCTCACCGCCATGAACGTGACCGTCGACGTCGCCAACACCAGCAAGACCCGGAGCGGGCTGATGGCGTCGACGCTGCAGTCTGACACGCNNATCACCGGGTACGCGATCCCGATCAACACGGCGCTCGCAGTCGCGCGGCAGATAGCTGACGGTCACTCTTAGCAGTGAGAAAGCGGAACACCAGGCGGGCGGCGCGCCCAGTTCTCCGGCCAGCGCCGTTACCGGAGGGCCTCGACCAGGGTGAAGCCGGCCATGACGACCATCAGCAACGCGGCTAGGCGGGTGATCCACCGCACCGGAAGGAGCTGCGCCAGCTTTTGCCCTCCGGTGAGGGCTAGGGCCGTCACCGCCCACAGTGCCAGCACGCTCCCGATGGCCACCGGCACCGGATCGTGGTACCTGGCGGCCAGGTTCGCGATCATGATGTCTGACAGGTCACCGAGTTCAGCCAGGAGGATCACCCCGAAAGAGGTCGTCGCCACGGCCCAGAACCCGGCGGCGCTGGCCTTCCGCAGGGCTTCGTCGTCGTCATCATCGTCCGCGCGCAGCACCAGTACGGCGCCGATCAGGAACACCGCGGCCACCGCGAATTGCACGATCCGGTGCGGGAGCAGGCCGAGAAGGCTGCCGAAGGTAACCGCCAGCACGACGTGCACCGCGAACGCCGTCGCCGCCCCGGCGAGCACCCAGCCCGGCCGGTACCGGGTGCCGAGCACAAAACTTGCCAGCCCCGAGTTGTCCGGCAATTCGGCGACGAATATCGTCCCGAAACAGATCCCGAAAATGAGCAAGCCCGCCACGTAATCACCTATCAGTCAGTGTGCCGTGACCTGGATGAGCTTGACCACCATGATGACGATCGCGAAGACGATGTAACCGCGCAGCGCCAGCAGGCCGATCTTGCGCGACATGCTGAGGACAGGCCGCTCCAGGAGGTGGATCGGCGGGGTCCGCCACGAGACCCGGCGCTCCCTGAGGGTCGCGCGCCACTCGGCGCGATTCATCCCGGCCGGATGCCTGTTGCTGGCTGGGTCCAGGGCCTCGTCCTCGTTCGGGGCGGACCGGAACCGCAACAGCAGGACCGCGGCGATCACCCCGAGGACTGTGCAGGCACCGAGGCCGATGAAGGACTGCTTCAGCGTAATGACCGGCCAGAAGGTAGTGACGAGTGGTGCCAGCGAGAAGGTGAGCACAACCCAGGCGACGATACCGCTGATCCAGTTCTGCACCCTGGTATTGCTCCACGGTCCGAGCACCGGCTTGTCGTTGGCGAGCAGGATCAAGAAGACCAGGGCCGATGGCAGCAGGATGCCGTTGAGCGCCTCCACGCCGTTGATGACCACACCCAGGTCGTTGCCCCAGGCCAGCGTCATCACGGCGGACAGCCCGATGAGGATCGCGTACAGTCCGTAGAACCACGGTGCCTGGCTCATCTTCCAGTGCAGCGAATGCCGCATCTTCGGGTATACGTCGCCCACCGTGTAGGCGGTGGTCAGGGCGGTCAGGTTGGCGCCGATCAGGGAGCCGTCGAGCGCGGCAATGGCCAGCAGGTCGCCGACGCCGTGGCCGGCGTAGTGCTGCAGTGCGGCGAACGTGTCGCTCAGGTCGTTGAAGTTGCCGAAGGCATGGGTGTGCTTCAGGCCGAAGGCGCAGGCGGTCATGATCACGACCGCGCCGACCACCTCGATGGCGACGCCGAGGCCGGTGTCGAGGCGCTCGTAGTTCAGCCAGCGCGGGGTGATGCGCTTGTCGACCACGTTGGACTGCTGGAAGAACAGCTGCCACGGCTCTATGGTGGTGCCCACCACGGCGACGACCAGCAGCAGCAGGGTCGCGTTCAGCCCGCCGGGCATGCTCGGGACCACGCCCGCGAAGGTCGTGGTGGCACTGGAGTGGACGAAGTACACCATCGGGAACGTCACGAAGTTCGCGATCACCAGGAAGATCAGGAACCGCTCCCAATACCGGTAGGTCCCGCCGGCCATGACCGCGTAGAGCAGAATCGCCGCCGAAACCACAGCCCAGAAATTGGACATACCGAAGAACGACAGCGACTGCTCGACACCGATGAACTCAACGACGATGGTAACCGCGTTGATGGCAAACAGATCGACGACGGAGAAGGTTCCCCAGAATTTCCCGAACCGGGAATAGATGAGTTTGCCGTGCCCGACGCCGGAGACGGCGCCCAGTCGCACCACCATTTCCTGGCAGACGTAGAGGATCGGGAACAGCAGCACCAGGGTCCAGAGCAGCTTCATGCCGTAGTCCTGGCCCATCTGGGCATAGACGGAGACGCCACCCGCGTCGTTCCCGCCGCCCATCACGATAAGCCCGGGACCGATGATGACCAGGAACAGCCTAAGCCTGCGCTTCCAGGACCTTGTATTTCCCGTCTCACTTCTTTTCAGGGTGCCGAGCGCGCCGACGATATCGCCCACATGCTGTGGGTCGAGTACCGCGGGACCGTCGGATCCCGGCGCTATTTTGGGCGCAGAAGTATCCGAGTTGCCGATAGCCAATGTGCACCTCTCCAGGCTGTGGACCTGCTCAGCCACAGCCGAACATAAATTAGCTCGCACTGGCTGTCAACGGGTTTGGGTGAATCTACGACAACCTTAATACTTTAGGGTGAGACCCACGGCAATGCATCCGAATCGCGCCATGAACTGCATGTTGTAATACGTGTTTCACTTTCCAGGCGCCCCTTCGCAGGAAACAGGTATTGCGTATTCATGGTCGCCCTGCTCACGCGATGCCGACGTGCCTGGCGAGGTTTCTCGCGGCTCTCGGCACCACTCGTCACGCAAAAAACAACAGTCAGGCACTCAGCGTAAAAACGTGACGGTAATGCAAGGTAATCCACGCTGTGCCACTCCGCGAAGCCTTACGAGGTTGGAACACGGTCCAAAGTTCCTCGACGGGTGGCTAGGGTGGCCCGGTGAGCTTGCTGCTGATCCAGGTCGCGACCATAATGGCCCTGTTCGCGGGGACCAACGTCGATGACATGGTCATTATCTCCCTGCTGAGCGCGTCCGCACGGGCGGGTCGGCCGCCAACGAACTGGCAGATATGGGCCGGGCAGTACGTGGGCTTCGGCGTGCTCATCGGCGCATCGCTGGCGCTGGGCCGGGGCCTCGCGCTGGCGCCGGAGCGTTTCCTGTGGGTGCTCGCCCTCATCCCGTTCGGAGTCGGCGCCTTCGGCCTCGCGAAGGTGATCCGCTCGCGGCGCCGCGGCGAGGAGGCGAAGGGCCCCTCTCCTACCGCCGGAATGTACGGCGTCGCCGCGATCACGATCATCGACGGCGGCGATGACCTCGCCGCGTACACGCCGTTTTACGCCACGATCCACACGGGCGAGATTGTGGTCAGCATCGCGGTCTTCGCGGTGATCATCGGGATATGGTGCCTGATAGGCCGCCAGATCTCCCGCTACAAGCGGGTCGCCGAGGTCATCGACGATTACGGTGACTGGATCCTCCCGGTGACCATGATGCTCCTCGGCCTCTACGTCCTCGGCGAGACCCTCCACTTCTGACCGCTTCCGCCGGGCCAGGCTGCCTCGGCCCGCTCAGGCACATCGCCACGGCCACTGGCGAAAGCCCCGCGGCGTGTGCCCGGCCGTTACATGCGGGTGCCGGCCAGGGTGGCGGGCTCGCGGAGGGAGGCGTGGGCGAATTCGGCTATGCCCTCGGCGAAGCGGATCTGGGCGCGGAAACCGAGGTCAGCGGCGGCGGCGGGGGAGGCCACGATGTGCCTGACGTCGCCGAGGCGGAAGTCGCCGGTCACGACGGGCTCGATGCGGCCGAACGCGGCCGCCAGCGTGCTGGCCATCTCGCCGACCGTGTGCGGCTCGCCGCTGGCCACGTTGTAACAGCGCAACGCCCCGGTGTCCGCGCCGGGGTGTCCGTCCGCTGCCGCGACCGCGCGGTCCACCGCTTCGAGGGCGAGCAGGTTGGCGTGGGCTACGTCGCGGACGTGCACGAAGTCGCGGCGCTGGCCGCCATCTTCGAACACGCGCGGCGGGACCCCGTTCTCCAGGCAGGAACGGAAGATCGCGGCGACACCCGAGTACGGCGTGTCGCGGGGCATCCGCGGACCGTACACGTTGTGGTAGCGCAGCCCGACCGCCGCGCCGCCGGTCAGCCGGGCCCAGCTGGCGGAGAAGTGCTCCTGCGCCACCTTGCTCGCGGCGTAGGCGTTGCGCGGATCCAGCGGCGCGTCCTCGCCGACCGTCGTGGTGGTCAGCGGCTGCGAGCACTCCGGGCAGCGCGGCTCGAAGCGGCCCGCGGCCAGGTCACCCGGCTCGCGGGGCACGGGCCGGACCCGTCCGTGCGCCGCGCAGTCGTACGCCCCCTCGCCGTAGACGACCATCGAGGACGCGAAGACCAGCCGGGGTATGCCGTGACGGCCCATGGCCTCGAGCAGCACCGCGGTGCCGGTGACGTTGACGTCCGCGTAGGCGGGCAGGTCGGAAAGGTCCACCCCGAGGCCGACCAGGGCGGCCTGGTGGCACACCGCGTCGATCCCGGCCAGTGCCTCGTTCACCACCGCGGGGTCGCGCACGTCACCCACGACGAGCTCGTCGCAGACGTGCTCTGGCCTGCCATTGTGCACGGCGGGCGTGAGGGAATCCAGGCCGCGGACCTGATGGCCTGCCGCCTGCATGGTTTCCGCGATGTGCGAGCCGATGAAGCCGGCCGCACCGGTGACGAGAACGCGCATGACCTCAGCGAACCACGCAAATCGCGCCGAACGCACCCTCACCCGATACCGTCACAGGTTCGTAAGGCCCGATCGGCCGCTTTCGGGACCTCATTCAGCGGCCGCGCAAGTACTGTCGGGCGCCATGGAAATAGATGTTGTCCTGCCCTGCCTCAACGAGGCAGACGCACTGCCCTGGGTCCTGTCCCGGATGCCGCCTGGGTACCGGGCCATCGTCGCGGACAACGGCTCCGTCGATGACTCGGCGGCGGTAGCAGCGGCCTACGGGGCCCGTGTCGTGTCCGTCCCGCAGCGTGGTTTCGGCGCCGCTTGCCACGCCGGCTTGCTCGAGGCGAGCAGCGACGTCGTCTGCGTGATGGACGCCGACGCCTCCTTCGACCCCGGTGACCTGCCGTCGGTGGCGGATCCGGTGCTGGCCGGCGAGGCCGATCTCATCCTGGGACGGCGCTCGGTCCAGGGCAAAGGCGCCTGGCCGCTGCACGCCCGGATCGCCAACCGGGTGCTGGCGGCCGAGCTGCGCCGCCGGATCGGCATCCCGGTGCGCGATCTCGGTCCGATGCGCGCCGCCAGGCGGGAGGCGCTGCTGGCCCTGGCGCTGGCCGACCGGCGGTTCGGCTATCCGCTCGAGATGGTGGTCCGCGCGGCCGAGGCGGGCTGGCGCATCGCCGAAACCGACGTGCCGTATTACCCGCGGACGGGAAAGTCGAAGGTCACGGGCACGCTCGGCGGGACGATACGGACCGTGCGGGACATGCGCCGGGTGCTAGCCTCCATCGGGTCGCCCGCCTCGCCGGTGCACGTGCCGGTGCAGGTGACGTCGTGACCGCCGACATATACGCGGGCAGGCACCGCCGGGCCGGCGGCGTCGGTGCGATCCGCGTGCCCAGGTGGTTCAGCGGGCCTGTCGTGGACCGGGTGCTGGCGGCGCAGGTCGTGGTCATCGCCAAGGAACCCGTGCCGGGCCGGGTCAAGACCCGGCTCACCCCGCCGTTCACGCCCGCGGAAGCGGCCGCTCTCGCTGAGGCGGCCCTGGTCGATACGCTGGCGGCGGTGGCGGGCACGCCCGTCGCCCGCCGGGTGCTCGCCCTGGCGGGCGTGCCCGGGCGCTGGCTGCCNNGATGCTGGCGGCGCCCGTGGTGCTGATCGGCATGGACACCCCGCAGGTGACGCCGGGGCTGCTGGCGGCGGCCGCCGAGCCGCTCGTGTCCGATACCGCGGATGCCACGTTCGGGATGGCTGAGGACGGCGGCTTCTGGCTGCTCGGCTTGCGCAGGTTCGATCCCGCCCTCGTGCTCGGCGTCCCGATGTCGCGGCCGGACACGGGATCGCGGCAACTCGCCCGGCTGGAGCAGGCCGGGCTCCGGATCCGGCGGCTGCCCGACCTCATCGACGTGGACACGGTCAGCGAGGCCGAACACGTGGCGGCCGCCACGCCCGGTTCGGCGTTCGCGGCCTGCATGACCAGCCTGCGGAACGGGGTCGCGCAGGCCGTCGCGGTCGCCCGGTGAATACATTTCGGCCGGTTGGGACCACGCTGTAGCCGAGAGTGGTTAAATAGTTTCTGGTTGCACGAAGATCGTGTACGTGTCACAGCGCCTGCGAAATTCTGACCGCGGGCGTCTGCATTTCCGAGCGCCCGGCCCGCCAGGGCAGTCCACATGGGCAGTGGTCGCAGCAACCCGGGGCACACGACCGTGGTTCCCGAAATCGTCTCAGTAGGAGAAGTACATGCCTCAGGGCACCGTGAAGTGGTTCAACTCGGACAAGGGCTACGGTTTCATCGCCCCGGACGACGGCTCGGCCGACGTCTTCGTCCACCACTCCACCATCAAGATCGACGGCTTCCGCACCCTCCAGGAGAACCAGCGGGTTGAGTACACCGCTGGTCGCGGCCCGAAGGGTCCGCAGGCGGAAGAAGTGCACCCGCTGTAACACGTCACGACACCAGTGCGGGGCGGTCCTTGTTCAAGGACCGCCCCGCATTGCTGTCCGGGGAGCGCCCCGGCCGCACCGGATCCCGCTTCGTAAGCATTTACTAACATTTTTTGGCTCAGTCTCGGCGGTAACCGCTGCTTCAATTGGTGGCGCCGGGATGACGGTCGCCTGGGTGGCCGAATACGCGATGAAGGGCTGAGCTGACATGGCACTGCTGCAGAGAATCGAACGTTCCCGGGCCTGCCGCTGCGGCCACCAGCCGGATGCCCACCTGCATTACCGGCCCGGCCACGAGTGCGGGCTGTGCGAGTGCGCGCAGTGGTCACAGTGCGGCGGTCCGCGCTTTGCCCTCGCGCTCTGGCGGCCCGGTGACCCGGTTGACATTTTTAACCAGCGGCGCCCGCTCAGCCAGCGGGTCCAGCACGAGTCCTGACTTAAGAAACCGGACCCTCGACCGTGACGAGGCTTCCGTAGGTCAGCATCGGCCACACCGCCTTGGCGGTATCCCAGGGCACCTCGACGCAGCCCAGGCTCTGGTAGAAGCCGTAGCTGTAGCGGTCGAAGTAGTGGACGGCGTCCCCGCCGTCGAAGTAGGAGACGTAGTACACCGGGTCGGAGTACTTGGTGCCGTCCGGGTTGGTGCCCTTCATGACCTGGTAGTAGTACTTCAGGTACACCGGGAAGGTGCCGTCCGCGGTGGGTGCGGCCGGGATGCCGGTGTTCGCCGGGCTGTCGTATACCTGCTTGCCGTTCTGCCAGACCCGCAGCGTCTCGGGGGAGTACTGGCTAGCCAGCGCGTAGGTGTACTTGTTCGGGTCGTGCTTGTCCTTGGCTACCGCGCTAAGCAGGTCCGACCAGACGTCATGCCCGGCCGCTCCGTCCATGGTGAGGTTGCTGACGTACTCGAAGGCCCGGATGGCCCCGTTCTCGAGCACGTTGTAGGAGCTGGCTTTCCACTGGTCTTTCAGGTTCCAGGGGTAGCTGCCCTGCCAGCTGAAGGTTCCGGCCGGCGCGCTGTACGCGGCGGACAGCTCGGCCCGCGCGTTGCTCGTGCTGATGGTGGTGTGGGAGGCGGGTTTCCAGGTGAACGGCAGGTACCCAAGCTGAGCGAGCAGTTCCTGCAGCCGAAGATTGCTGAACGAGCCGGTGCTGAAGCTCTCGGAAACGCTGGACGTGAGCGTCCCGCCGGTGCCCGCGCTGGTTCCAGCGGCCGAGATCAGGCCGTCCGCCCCGGCCGGGATCTTCACCGTGACCTTGGTGTCCTCGGTGTATCCCACCACCGGGGTGAAGACGGCCGTGTCGCCCTGGGCCGACCAGGTGCCCGCGATCCGCGGTGACAGCGTCGGCATCGGGGAGGTAGCGGACAGCGGCGCGGAGAACTGCACCCGGATGGGGCTGGCGCCATTGACGCCCTTCGCGCCGGACGCCGGGGTGACCGCCAGCACGTGCAGGGCCGCGGCCGGCCCATGCGGCTTCTGCGGGGCCGCCGGGCGGGCGTACGACACCGGGGACGCGTGGCTTCCCGGTGCCGCGAACGCGACGATCGCGATGCCCGCGACGAGCACGAGGGCGGCGCTGCTGGCGGTCAGGGCCGCGCCGCGCCTCTTACCCGAGCTCATCGGATTGCCTGCGGAAGTCCCGTCAGCCACCGGCAATGGTGGCTGTCTGCGGAACCATCCGGATCGCGACACAGCGCCGTCCCCTCCACTAATTCACAATTAAATAACAGTAAGGCTGCAACTCTGCAAGCAAGCAAGGTCTGATGCCAACTCCTCACAACAGACAGACGCGCACGCACGGGAAAAGGTTGCCGATCTCGGCTGATCTTGTCGGCCGGCCGCCGAACCGGACGAGGTGAACCAGGGGTACTGCGGTCCGCAGTCGTGCGCGCACATCGATGCTGAAGGGGTTGGCCAGCGAAAACGCTAGCCTACTAGGCCGCTGGCGCCCTGGACGGCCGGTTGCGGACATGCCTGCGTCGCGACCTGGTAACACGTCCGCGCCCGGGGCCCGGGGCCGGGAGCCCGCCGCGGCCAGGGGAGTCCGGGCCGGGCGGCCGCCGCGGTCTCGCTGTCCGGTCCGGCGGAATTGCCGGGCCAATCAAGGGCACGCCGGACCCTCCGGCTTGGGGTTATCAACCGGGGAATGAATAACTACTGAATGGGAATTGACGCCGCCAGGCTGTGCGGCTCGCTTATGAATAGGTCCGGCCGCAACGCGTAACGGGAGTCGCGCCGCCGGGATCTGCGGGATACCGCCTGACAGCCCCTCGCCAGGTGACCGTTGTTACCGTGTGCGCGGAGTGTGGCGACTGTTACCGGTAGTGCATTGACGGCCCTGCGGTATGTCCGCGGCGGCATCGTGCGCGCCGGCCCGGCTGGGGTGCTGCGGTCAGCCCGGGCGGCGGATCCGTAATCTCTTCGCAAGAACCGGCCATCGCGCAGTGAATTTTAATAATTACTTTCCGTCAAAATTGCCAGGCGGCAGCGGCGATGCCGTCGCTCCGGCCTCGTATCACGAGGCAATCTCGGTCCAGCCGATGCCGTCACCTGCGACGTAAGAACTTGGCAATGAATTGCTGAGCTTTCGAAGGTCTGCCGCGCTTTAAACCGGACAAAAAGCGAATCTTCTGAATTCCCTGATCCTGCCTTCACCACGCGGCTAGCGTGATCCACCGGGAGCGTCACAGCGGACACCCATATGGAGGTGGATTGAATGGCCAACGGGCACCGGTCCGCATGGCGCCGTCGCGGAGGTAAAAGTCGTGCGGCGCGTATTGCGGTCCCTCTCGCCATTCCGATGGCGTTGGGCCTGACTCTCGGGATCATCCTTGCGGTCTCGGGAGGCAACACCACGAAGATTGACCAGTCGGCCTCTGCCGTCGCGGCGTCGGCCGGCCCGTCCGGGAGCGCTGCCCCTCTGGTGTCGGCCGACCCGACGTCCACGGCCACCACGGCTACCTCGACGACCAANNCAGGGGCTGGCCACCGCGTATCAGCTCACCGGAACGGACGGCCAGTCACCGCAGGCGTCCGGCTGCGAGATGACCAACGCGGCCAACCTCGGGGCCTTCGTCCAGGCGACGATCCTGAACCCGCGCACCGGCGCACTGTCGGTCTACGACCCGCTCGTCGTGACCCAGGGCACCACCCCGGCCGTCGCGCCGGTGGTGCCGACTCTGCCGGCCAACGCGGTGGTCACCATCGATTTCGGGTTCAACGGCACGGACCTCTTCCAGGTCGGGGCGACACCCAACGCGCTGGCCCAGGGCAACTGCATCAACGGCCAGTCCGGGTCGATATTCGGCCAGGTGTCGTTCTGCAACGGCACCAGGTTCTTCAACACCGCGTACCGGCTGGAGCGTGCGGGACGGCTGCGCGTGCCGTCTGAGGGCACCTCGTCCAAGATCATCCCGACGGGCGGGCGGCTGGGCACGGGCGATGACTGCCCGACCACGCGCAACTTCG
>PMOU01000219.1 GCA_003161205.1 Actinomycetota bacterium
TCGGCGCGGCCGTCGCCAGCCTGTTCGCGGTCGGGTGGCTGCTGTTCGGCGCCGGTGACGCCACCGGATACCTGAAGTACCTGGAGGCAGCTTTCGCGCTGGCCTCCGTTTTCGTGTCCTGGACCCTCGTCCACACGGTGTTCAGCCTGCGTTATGCGCGGCTGTACTACTCGGGCGAGCCCGGCGGGATCAACTTCAACGAGACTGATCCGCCGGAATACAGCGACTTCGCCTANNGCCTTCACGATCGGGATGACCTTTCAGGTCTCGGACACCAACATCGAGACCAAGCAGATCAGGCGCACCGCGCTGCGGCACGCCTGGCTGTCGTTTCCGTTGGGCGCCGTGATTATCGCAACGTCCATTAATTTGGTCTCCGGACTAGCCAAATAACGTGCGGCAAAACCGGGACGGAGCGCGGTGTCACGTTCACCCGCGCCCGTCGGCCCGGCAGCAATTCCTGACCTTTTCACGGTAGCCGGGTCATGCCTGAACGCATGCGCCGACGGATCTATAACCTGCGCAGCATCAAGACGATGAGCACGATGATGACAATGACGACGATGGTTCCGATGCCGATATACATGGGGGTTACCTCTCCTGGCTCGGCCGGCGGCGCCGGCGTCTTCGCAGCGACTACCCGGGGCGCCGGCGGTTAATCGAGCGAACCCGCGGAACCGCCCTCCCGGCCAGGACGCGGAGCGCACCCGGACGAGGCTTATAGCCTGCTCAGCTGCTGTTCGGGCCGCCGTGCCGAGGATGCCCAAACCGGGCGAAAAATTCTCGCCGCCGGGTACGTGCCAGGTATTAAGACGCCGCGTCGGCCGGGCGGCGGACCAGGCGGACCAGGCGGACCTTGGCATTCGGGTGTTCCCGCCAGGTGTTCGCGCCCGAGGCCGCCGCCGTCTTGGCCTGCTCCCATTTAAGGCTGGCGATCTGGCTCGGTGGTGTTTCGAGCTCCTTGATCCAGGCCCGGGTCGCGATGACCAGCGTGCTCACGAACCCCGCCGCTGACGGAGCAACAGACGGCGTTCGTCCTCGTCGTAGCCGCCCCAGATGCCATATCCCTGGTGAGTATCCAGGGCAAACGACAGGCAGGCCTGCCGGACTGGGCAACTCGCGCAGACCTCCTTGGCCTCCTCGGTTTCGGCGAGGGCGAGGCCGGTCCTGCCGATCGGGAAGAACAGGTCGGTGTCCAGGAAGCGGCAGGCCGCCGAATCGCGCCACGAGGCACGGTCGTAGCTGGCCGGGGGAGCCGGGCGCTCGCGTTGCCGGCGGGCGGCCGGATCTGGCGAGGCGATGATAGTCATGGCGTCCTCCTGTGCCGGTAATTGCTCCTCATGAGCCGGGCCCATGCTGCTGCGCGAAGTCCTTGCCGCGGATGGCGGCCAGGGCTACTACGCCGGCCACCAGGGCGATGATGGCCGCCACCAGCAGGATGCGGTTCAGCCCGGTGGTGAAGGCGGTCCGGGTGATCTGTCCCACGGCTTGCCTGGCGTTCACCGGCAATTTTCCGATCACCGATGCGATCTCTCCGGACTGCACGGCCGAGGCGATCCGCGGGCCGCTGCGGGCCAGCCCGGGTACGGCGGTCACCTTGGTCAGCACCTCGCTGGTCACCTGGTTCGAGAACAGCGTGCCGAGCAGCGCGATGCCGGTGGCGATCCCGACCTGGCGGAACGTGGAGTTGATGCCTGAGGCCATGCCGGCCCGCTGCGGCGGCACCACGCCGACCGCGGTCGAGGCCAGCGGCGGATTCACCATGCCGATGCCGACCCCGCCGACGATCATGCCGGGGATGAGATGGGTCCACGACGAGCCGGCGTCGAGCCCGCGCATGAGCAGCAGCCCGGCCCCGACGATGATCAGGCCGGGCCCGATGAGCAGCCGGACCGGCACCCGGGAGGTCAGCCGCCCGGCCGCGGTGGAGGTGATCAGGATGCCGCCGGAGATGACCATCAGCCGGACGCCGGTGCCCAGCGGCGAGTAGCCCAGGATGTCCTGGACGTAGAGCACCAGGTACAGCAGCATCGAGAAGATCGAGGCGCTGAGTCCGAAGGCCGCCACCGAGCCGCCGCTGAAGGTCGGCAGCCGGAACAAGTTCAGGTCGAACATCGGGGCTGCGCTGCGCAGTTCCACCACGACGAAGGCCATCAGCAGCACCGCGGCAAGCGCGAAGCAGCCGAGCACCAGGCCATTGGTAAAGGATCGCTGGTTCGACTCGATCAGCCCGTAGACCAGGCTCGACAGCGCCACGGTAAACAGCGCGAAGCCGGCCCAGTCCGGACGGCTCGCGTGCGGCGCCCGCGATTCCGCCACCTTGAACACGCTGATGATGACGGCGCCGACGCCGATGGGCGCGTTCACGAAGAAGATCCAGCGCCAGGACAGGCCGGTGGTCAGCAGCCCGCCGAGCAGCGGGCCGATGGCCACCGCCAGCCCGGTCACCGCGCCCCAGACCCCGAACGCGACACCGCGATCCTTGCCGCGGAAGGCGTCGGCCAGCAGCGCCAGCGATACCGCGAACATGATCGCCCCGCCCGCGCCCTGCAGGGCGCGGGAGAGCTGAAGCATCAGCGTGTTGGCGGCAAAGCCGCACAGCGCTGACGCGGCGGTGAACACGACCAGCCCGATCAGGTACATCAGGCGCCGGCCGTACATGTCCGCCAGGCTGCCCGCGGTCAGCAAGAACGCGGCCAGGGTCAGCGCATAAGCGTCCACGATCCACTGCAGATCGGAGAAGCTGGAGTTCAGCGCCCGCTGGATATCGGGTAGGGCAACATTCACGATGGTGATGTCCAGCAGCAGCATGAAGGTACCGAGGCACACCGCGACCAGCGTCCACCACTTGTTACCGCGTTGAGCAGGCTCCTGGCCACCACGCTGACCGCGGCCGGACGGGTCCTGCTCGGACACAACAGCCCGTGGTTCGGTCATGAAAAACTCCTCGTGGGATGGGGCAGCAAAGGCGGTGCGATAGACGACCTTCCTACCTTGACAGGCGCGGCCCGCCGGACGGCCTTCCGGCGCGCCGGCAAGGTGCCGCTGGCCAGCGCTTTCACCGCGGCCACCGGATGTTCTCCGCCGCGGTGACCGGATCTCCGCTGAGCAGCCGGGCCTGCACGGCCGCGGCGAGTTCGGCTGTCGCACCCGTTCCGGCCAGCACGAGCGGGACGAGGCGGGCGAGGCCGGTGAGCTGCGGTGCGAGCGGGTCGAGGTTCTCTGGCCGGGTCGCGGCCAGTACCACGAGGTCCGGGTGTGTCGCCTCGACGGTCCGGGTCAGCTCCTCAACCGGGGTGTTGGCCCCGAGGTAATCGATCCGCCACCCGGTGCGGTTCAGGGCGATGCCGAAAACCATGAGCGCCAGATCGTGAAGTTCTCCCGGCGGGCAGGCCAGGACAGCGCGCGGGCCGTGCCCGTCCCCCCAGCCCCGGGCCAGCCCGGCGAGCCGCCCGCGGATGACATTGCTGGCGAAGTGCTCCTGGGCAATGCTGGCGGTGCCCTGCTCCCAGCGCTGCCCGAGCTCGGCCAGGTACGGCAGCACCACCTCCCGGAGCATCGCGGCCACCGACAGATCGGACACGAGCCGGTCCAGGACCGCCTGGGCGGCTGGCTCGTCAAAGGCGTCCAGGGCCCGCCGCAGGTCGGCCGACAGCTCACCCGTGGCGGGGGGAACCCGCCCCGTCCCGGCCTCCGGGCCGGGGCGCCGGGCCTCGCCGCGGGCCTGGCTGTCTTCACTCAGCACTTCCCGGGCCGCCTCGGCGGCCGAGAGGCCGCGGGCAAGATGGGCCTGCATCCGGCCCACCCGCAGCGCGTCCGCCTCCGAATAAAGCCGGAAGCCGCCCACCGAGCGCACCGGCCGGAGAAGCCCGTACCGGCTCTCCCACGCGCGCAGGACGTGGTCGCTGACGCCGAGACGGCGGCTCAGCTCGCCGATGCGCAGCACCGGTGAGCTCTCGGGTGAATCCACGTCAACACTCTACAATACCTAGACAAACATTTGACAATCTCTGTCTGCGAGATTAACGTCACGTCTGGAAAGAACCGAGGACGCCATGAGACTGCAGAAAACCGTTGTCGTCGACAAGCCGCTGGCTGAGGTGTTCGCCTACCTCGCCGACTTCACCACGACGACTGAGTGGGACCCGGGCACGGTGAGCACCGTCCGGCAGCGCGGCGACGGAAGCATCGGCACCACCTACCTGAACACCTCCACGTTCCTCGGCCGCCAGACCGAGCTGACCTACGAGGTGCGCGAGTTCGTCCCCGATGAGCGCATCCGGCTCCGCGGCGAGAACCCGACGGTCGTCGCCATCGACACCATGAGCTTCCGCAAGGTCGAGGCCGGCACCGAGGTGACCTACGAAGCCGAGTTCACCTTCAAGGGACCGGCCCGGTTCCTCGCCCCGCTGCTGCGGCCCGCGCTGGAGCGGCTCGGCCACCAGGCGCAGACCGGCATGCGCGAAGCACTCAGGCGGCTCTGACCCGGAGTCCGTACTCTGGTGCCATGGAATGGACGGGACAGGTTTTCGGGGACACTCCTACCGTGGCGGTGCAGACGTACATCGAGGCGCCGCCGGAGCGGGTGTGGGCTCTGGTCAGTGATATCTGCCTGATGGCGAGGCTGAGCTCCGAGCTGCAGGAGGTGGAGTGGCTCGACGGGGCTACCGGCCCGGCCGTCGGGCATCGTTTCGCGGGCCGCAATGTGCATCATTCGCTCGGGGAATGGGAGACAGTCAGCACGATCGCGGAGTGTGACGAGCCCCGCCGTTTCGCCTGGGTTGTCGGGAACCCTGATCATCCCGCTGCGACCTGGCGGTTTACCCTGCGCCCGGATGGCTCTGGCACCGTGCTCGCGCAGCAGGCGCAGATGGGGCCGGGCCGCTCCGGTATCAATCGTGCCATCGACGCGATGCCGGAGAAGGAACAGAAGATCGTATTCGTGCGGCTGAGGGAGTTCGAAGCCGGCCTGACGGGCAACCTCGCGGCGATCAAGGCGCTCGCGGAGAGGGCGCCGTGATGCGGACCGCGACGACGATCGAGGGCTCGCGCGGGAACTGGGCGGAGACCGTCGCGTTCGTATCGGAGGCCGAGAAGCTGGGCCTGGACATCTGCTGGGTCGCGGAGGCATGGGGGAGCGACGCGCCCGCGTCACTGGGGTACCTGGCGGCTCGCACCCAGACGATGCTGCTGGGCTCTGCGGTCATCCAGGTTGGCACTCGCTCGCCGGTGGCGATCGCGCAGACCGCTATGACGCTGGCGCACCTGTCGGGCGGCAGGTTCCTGCTCGGCCTGGGGGTCTCCGGACCCCAGGTTCTCGAAGGCCTGCACGGCATCCCGTTCGCGCATCCGCTGGCCCGGATGCGCGAGACCGTCCAGATCGTGCGGGCCGTGTTCACCGGGGAGAAGGTCAGCTTCGCCGGAAGCCAGTACCGCATCCCGCTGCCCGGCGGCGAGGGCCGGCCGATGCGGGTGAGCCTGCCGCCCGTGTCCGTGCCGGTCTACCTAGCGGCGCTCGCGCCGAAGATGCTGGAGCTGACCGGTGAGGTCGCCGACGGCTGGCTGGGTACCAGCTTCGTCCCCGAAGGCGCCGGCGCCTACTTCACCCACCTGGACGCCGGGCTGGCCCGGGCGGGCCGGACCCGGGCGGATCTGGACATCTGCCAGGGTGCCGAGATCAACCTGGTCGACGAAGCCAGCCTGCCGGACGTCCTGGCCAGCCGCAAGAAGGAACTGGCGTTCTCCCTGGGCGGCATGGGCTCGGGCACGAGCAACTTCTACCACGACGCCTACAGCCGCCAGGGCTGGGCCGGTGTCGCCGGCCGGGTCCGCGCGCGCTGGCAGTCCGGCGACCACGACGGCGCGGCCGGCCTGATCACGGACGACATGGTGCTCGCGACCACGCTGATCGGCACCGAGGACATGGTGCGCGCCCGGCTGCGGACCTGGCGCGACACCGGCGTCGACACCGTACGCCTGTACCCGGCCGGAGAAACCCTCACCGCCCGCCTGGACAACCTCGGCCGGGCCATCGACCTCGTCCGCGCCCTGGATCCGCCGGCAAAAGGGGGAGAACCATGAGCAGCCCGCGTTACGCCGAGTCCATCGTCGTCGCCCGTTCGCCGGAAGCCCTGTACGACATGGTCTCCGACGTGACCCGCATGGGGGAGTGGAGCCCGGTCTGCACGGCGTGCTGGTGGGACGATGGCGGCGTCGCCCAGCCCGGGGCCTGGTTCACCGGGCGCAACGAGCTGCCCGAGCGGACCTGGGAGACCCGATCCCAGGTGGTGGCGGCGGACCGCGGCCGGGAGTTCGCGTTCGTCGTCGGCGGCTCGCGGGTGCGCTGGGGTTACACCTTCGCGGCCGTGGACGGCGGGACGCTGGTGACCGAGTCCTGGGAGTTCCTCCCCGACGGCATCGCCAGCTTCCAGCACAGATACGGCGAAGACGCCCCGGCCCAGATCGCCGATCGCACNNGAAGGCTCTACGCCTTAGCGAGAAGAGAAAGCGCGAGCCGGGCCGGCCGCCGGTTCACCACCGCCGAAAAAGACGTCTCACTGCGGCAGAGGCTGACGAAAGCACGCCAGCCCCGGGGCGTGGCCAGCACGGCGTGAAAAGCGCGGGGATGCCGGGTGAACGCGGCCAGCAGGAGCCCGCCTGCCTGCATGTCCGGGATCAGGTCGCGGTGCAGGGCGGATTCGTATTCCGCCAGCGAGCTGTCGAGCTGCTCCTGGCCATCCTGCCCGGCCGCCTTGGCCGCGAACGCACCGGCGAGCGAGCCCGAGCGGAGCGCGAAACTGATTCCCTCGCGTGTCCACGGCTCCAGCAGGCCCGCGGCGTCCCCGGCCACCAGGACCCG
>PMOU01000046.1 GCA_003161205.1 Actinomycetota bacterium
GCCATGGTGGGAGCAGTAGCACCAGCCCCACACGCACCGCGACACTCCCGCAACTGCTCCAGAGGAAGATCAAACCAGGGCATTAGTTCTCCACTCAAGCCAAGGTGCCCGGATCTAGCCCTACCATTTTCCTTGTGACGGAGGATCCTCAGGCACGCGCCGCGGCCCGGCGCCACCGCCGGAGGTACCCCGGCGGTGGCCGCCGCGTCGTCGCGCGCATCGCGCTGGCCCTGGGCCTGGCGGGGTTCGGCGTGTCGGCGTTCGGGGTGGCGATCCAGCTGCTGCCGCGGCAGTTCACCGCCGGCCAGCAGCGCCAGATCGAGGCGTGGCAGGTCAGCAGCCGGTGGCAGGAGCTGTCCGCCGGGAAGATCTTTCCCGCCACGGTCCCGTACCAGCTGTCCGCCTCGGTACTCGGATACACCACCGCGCTGAACCTGAACGCGCTGCGGGTGGGCATCGCGCCGCAGGAGTCGAACTGCGCCCAGAGCGTGACCACCGCGGCGGCCGGCGCGATGCTGCGCCGGGACGGGTGCGAGGCCGTGCTCCGCGCGACCTACGTCGATTCCACCCGGAGCTACGTGATGACCGTGGGCGTCGCCGTGCTCCCGTCGGCCGCGGCCGCGGCCGACGCCGGCAACGGGCTTACCCAGCCGCTGCTCGCCGCGGCGCGCGATGCCAACGGAGCCGGCCGCCTGGCCGCGGGCGTGAGCGTGGTCAGGTTCGGTGGGTCGGGGGCCGAATTTTATGACTATAACCGGCAGATTTCCGCCAGCTTCAGCTACGGTCCGTATGTCGTTATGTACGCGGTCGGGTACGCCGATAACCGGCCGCGCGTTTCCCTGGCCGACGACAGGTATGCCGATGACGAAATGACCAGCATGGCCAAAGGCGTCGCCCTGTCGGTCGCGGCCACGCTCGGGACCAAGCCCGCGCCGCCGCACTGCCCGGGATCACCCGGATGCTGACCCGGCGCGGGCTGAACCCGCTCACCCCGCTGGCCCTGCTGGCCGCATGCTCCCTGGTGGGGCTGGCGGCGCTGCCCGGGACGGCCCACGCGGCCGGACAGCAGGTTAGGGCGCCGACCGTCGTCGCCGACAGCATCAGGGATAGCCAGCTGTGGGTCCTCAACATGCTGAACGTCCCGGCCGCCTGGGCCCAGACCGAAGGCGCCGGGGTCACCGTCGCGGTGATCGACAGCGGCGTGAACCCCGATGTCAGCGACCTGACCGGATCGGTTACCGCCGGCCCCGACTACACCGGCGTGACCACGCCGCCGTCCAGCCCGGACTGGGGCGTGCACGGTACCTGGATGGCGTCACTGATCGTCGGCCACGGCGATGACGGCGGGATGAGCGGGATCATCGGCATCGCGCCCGCCGCTCGCGTCCTGTCGATCCGGGTGATCCCTGATCGCGGCGACCCGCATTACAGCCAGTACGAACACGAGCAGGAGAACCGCATCCAGCAGTCGCTCGCGAACGGCATCACCTACGCGGTGGCGCACGGCGCGAAGGTCATCAGCATGTCGATCGGCTACAGCGAGCCGAGCGCCGCGGTCAGGAGCGCGCTGCAGCAGGCCTACGACCATGGCGTCGTGGTCGTCGCCTCGGCGGGAAACTCGGGAGATCAGTCGGGTTCGGGCAGCAACGGCGAGGCGCCGGTGTCGTTCCCCGCGAACTATCCGGGCGTGATCAGCGTGGGGGCCGTCGACTCCACCGGCGCGGTGGCCTCCTTCTCCAGCGACAACGTCTCCGTCCAGGTCGCGGCGCCGGGGGTATCCGTGCCCGCGCAGGGCCGGGACGGGCAGTACTGGTGGGTCAGCGGCACCAGCCCGGCCTGCGCGCTGGTAGCCGGGGTCGCCGCGCTGATCAAGTCGCAGTATCCAGACCTTGCACCCGACCTGGTGGTCAGCGCGCTGACGTCGACGACCACTGACCGCCCGTCCGGCGGCTACGACAGCCAGCTGGGCTTCGGCGTCGTCGACGCGGCCGCCGCCCTGGCCAAGGCCCGCGAGCTCAGTCACGACCGGCCCGTCAAAGCGGGCGTCGTGGCCGCCACCAGGTTTCACGGCCAGCTCCCGGCCGAGCCCGTCCGCCCGCGGGGTCCCGGCCAGCTCGTCCTGTTCGCGCTGCTCGCCCTGGCCTCGCTGGTCCTGGTCGCCGTGGCCGGAATTCGCCTAGCCACCCTCCGCCGGACACCGCCGTGACCCCCGCCCCCGCCAGCACCCCCCCGCCGCCCGGCACCNNGCCAGCCAGGTGCTCGACGTGGTCGACTCGATTCCGCCCGGGCGGGTGATGTCGTACGGCGATATCGCCGAATACCTGGCCGCGGGCCCCGGCCCGAGGCAGGTCGGCCGCGTGCTGGCCGTCTACGGCGGCGCGGTGCCCTGGTGGCGGGTCATTCACTCCGACGGCACCCCCGCCCCCGGTCACGACAGCCGGGCGCTCGAGCACTACCTGACCGAAGGCACCCCGCTCCGCTCGGCCCGCCCGCCCGTCCGGGTAGACATGCGCCGCGCCCGCTGGCCCGCCCAGCCCTAGCCATCATCGTTTTCATCACCAGTACCACTGCACCCCCCAGTCCCCCCAGTCCCCC
>PMOU01000398.1 GCA_003161205.1 Actinomycetota bacterium
GGGTAGATGAACGTCTCGAAGTTCACCCCGGCCGGCAGGCCGTGGGAGGCGAGCCGGCCCAGCCCGTTGCCGAGCACGAACAGGAACAGGAACGGCTGCACCAGCGACGTGATCGCCCGCAACCGGTCGGTGCGGAACCTGATCAGCTCACGGCGCCAGACGATGCTGACCGCGCGCAGGTCGGCGCGGATGCTCCGCTCGGGGACCGCCACCCGGATGAGCTCGGTGAGCTCCCGCTCCTGCGCCTCGGCCGTGTCGCCGACCGCGATGTCCGCGGCCGGTATGTCTTTGGTCGCCATGGCTACCTCCTGCCGAAACGCGTCGCGAGTATCCGGTTGCGGTCGCCGATGGTCGCTTCAGCGTCACGGATCGTCTTGCCGGTGTAGGACATGAACACATCATCGAGCGATGGCCGGGACACGCTCACCGACTGGATGCCGACCGGCGACTCGGCGAACAGCCGGGGCACGAAGTGCTCGCCCGATTCCACCGAGAAGGTCACCAGCCCCTCGTGCATCGCGGCCTCGATGCCGAACACCTCGGCGAGTGCGCGGATCGCCGCCTCGTCATCGGTGGTGCTTATCTGCACCCGGTCCTTGCCGATGGACGCCTTCAGCGCCTCCGGGGTGTCGATCGCGACGATCTTGCCGTGGTCGATGATGGCGATCCGGTCGCAGTGCTCCGCCTCGTCCATGTAGTGCGTGGTGAGGAAGATCGTGATGTCCTCGCGCTTCTTCAGCTCGTTGACGTACTCCCAGATCGAGACCCGGGTCTGCGGGTCAAGCCCCACCGTCGGCTCGTCCAGGAACAGCACCCGCGGCGCGTGCAGCAGGCCGCGGGCGATCTCCAGGCGGCGCTTCATGCCGCCTGAGTAGGTGGCGACCACGCCGCCCCGCCGGTCCCACAGTCCGACCATCTCCAGCACCTGGCGGAGCCGCGGCGCGAACGCCGCCTTCGGCACCCCGTACAGGTCCGCGTGGAAGCGCAGGTTCTGCTCGCCGGTCAGGTAGCTGTCCAGGGTGGTGTCCTGGAACACCAGGCCGATGTTGCGGCGCACCGTGTCCCGCTCCCGGACCACGTCGTGACCCGCGACCCTGGCGGAACCCGAGGTGGGGTCCGCCAGGGTGCACAAGATCTTGATGGTGGTGGATTTACCGGCGCCGTTCGGCCCCAGGAAGCCGAACGTCTCGCCGGCCGCGACCTCGAAATCGATACCGCGTACGGCTTCGATCTCGCCGTACTTCTTGGTCAGCGCGCTGACCGAGATCGCCGGAATCACCCTTGCGTTTCCTCCCCCGCTTCCTCGCCGTCTGCTGCGAGGATACGGTACAGGGCGCGGCGGGTGTCGGTCAGGATCTTGCCTGCCTGCTTGACCTCAGCCGCGGAGCCGGCCTGCGACACCTGCGACACGGCCACGATGACCTGGCGGATCGTACTCCGCAGCTGCACCTCGGCGTCATCGACGCTGCCCGTCACGGCGTCCCAGGACGCCTTGAGCTCGTCGGCGTGCTCGGCGACATACGCCTGGCCTTCCTCGGTCAGCGTGTACATCCGGCGCCGGTCCCCGTCGGCCTCCGTCTTGATCAGGGCCTCGTCCTCGAGCTGCTGCAGCGCCGGGTACACCGACCCCGCGCTGGGCCGCCAGACGCCCTCGGTACGCGCGCCGATCTCCTGGATGATCTGGTAACCGTTCCACGGCTGGCCCTCGGCCAGCAGGTCCAGGATCGCGGCCCGCACGTCACCGCGCCGGACGCGCGGCCCGCGGCCGCCGAACCGCGGCGGCCCNNCGGCGACCGCGCTCCCGCCCGTGTCCCCGGTGACCGCCGCGGCGCTCGCGTGGATCTGGGTCTCCCCATGCTTCGTTATGCATTGTGTACTCCTATATGTTTCTAGATCGCTTCTCGATCCTTCTCGTTAGCTCAACGATATATCGATAACGATCTGCTGGCAAGTCGCAGGTTCAAGATCTTTCCTGCCGAACGGGCAGTGGCGACAGCGCTCACAGCGAACCCACCCGCCGCAGCACCGTCTCCCCTGTGGCCAGTGGTGCTTCTGGTCACCGTTTGCGCATGCCGGCATTCGATGGATGCGGCGGCCTACCCATTCTTTTCCTTACGCTGCCGCATCCATCGGAATCGGCGGGCCCGCGCCCGGTGACCCATGTGACGGAGAAGGTGCAGGTGACGTGCGTGGCTGGCGGGCCGGCGGCCGGACCCGAGTGCCATGGCCGCGCCGGTGCCGGGGTGTCCAGCGGCGTTACGGGAGGAGGGGGAGGGTGTACTCGCGGCGGATGCTGTTGCCGAGGCGGGAGATGTCCGCGCCGTAGACGTGCATGGAGATGGCTACGTCATCGCCTGTGTTGCGCACCCGGTGAATGTCGCCGGGCGGCGCGAAGCCGGACACGGTGCCGGCCTGGTTCACGTTCCGGGCGGCGAGCTCGAGCGCGCGGCCGCCGTCGGCCAGCGCGAAGACTTCCTCGTATTCGCGTCCCTGCAGGACGCCGGTCACGCACCAGGCCACGTGGTCGTGAATCACCGTCTGCTGGCCGGGCAGCCAGACCATGACCGAGACCGAGAACGAGCCGTCCGGCTCGGTGTAGAGCAGGTGGCTCTGGTAACCGGCCGGGTCCCCGTGCCTGAGCAGCGGGGAAAGCAGGACNNAACCTCCCTACCTCTGTCAGGTTAGCGACCACCCGCGGCCTGGCACCAATGCCAATCGATTTGTTAACGCATAGGCAACGTTGATCGATGTGGTTGTGTTCATGCGTTTACATTCGTACCCGGCTGGTGGAGCGCCAGCTGAACGGGAGCTGCAGGCAGGCTCTGGGCTAGGCGGGACGACGCGACGGCTCGTCCGGTTCCGGTGCCCGCGGCGCGCCGAGGACTGCGGGCACGGGGCCGATCTCGCAGTGGAACAGCTCCGCGCAGGCGGAGCAGGCACAGAACACCGCGCGCTCTCGGGCGTCCAGGATGTGCCGGTGGCTGGCGGGAATCGGCAGGTGGCAGAACTGGCAGACCGGCGCGTCAGACGCGCCCGGCGGAGACAGGTCGAGGAGCCGGGCGGCCCGGAACGTCAGCCACCGCCGGCCGAGCTGGTGGCGCTGCGCGCCGTCCGTGCCGCGGCCGACGCCCGGAAGGACCGCTCGCTCCACGTGAGCTAGCTGCTCGGCCCAGATCGAAAGCGCGGTTCTGACCGCCTGCCACCAGGGTCCGGACCCGGCAGGCTGCAAGCGCGCCTCGGCGACCGCCACCCGGATGGCGCCGTGAGCAGCGGCCGCGTACGGCAGCTGCTCCCCGGCCGCGGCTCCGGATCCGGCCGCGGCTCCGACCGCGGCACCGGCCGCGACCGCGGCACCGGGGGTGGGTCCGGTGCCGGGCACTAGCCGCAGGCCTATCTCGCCCAGGTCGCTGAGGTGAAGCTCGATCAGGCCGGCCAGGCTGTCCCACGCGCTCGCCAGCGTGTGCCCGGCGGCCGGGTCGTCCTGCTGGCCGACCGCGGCATGCAGCTCTTCGCGCAGCAGCTGGATCCGCCGGTGATCATCCAGGATCAGTTCGATGATGTCCGCCATGCCACTTCCCTCCAGAGAGCCGCGACCAGGACCGTCGCACAGGCGCAGGCCCTGGCTTCAGCCGACGGCGAGCCGTGCTTCGAAAGGAAGGGCGGAAGTCAGCCAGGCAACGCGCGGCTGATCTCACAACCGCCCTCAGTCTGCCATGCGCGGCGCGCGGTATGCACCTCAAGTCCCGCCGCGATGCGACCGGCGCAGGCGGCTAACAGGATCCGACGCCATCCCAGGCGGCCACGGTGTCGGTGGCGGTATAGGTGGCGCCGGCCGTGTCGAAGCCGAACGTCCGGTTGGCGACAGACCCGCAGGAGCTGTTTTCCTCCACATTGCTCCAGCTGCCGAGGGTGAACTTGTACTGAAAGTTCGCGGTCGGCAACCCGGTGATGGTCAGCGTCCAGGTGTCCGTCCCGGTCTTGATCATCGGATAGTCGTAGGCGAGCCAGTCATCGTAAGAACCGATGCCGGTGCCGAGCACGTTGTAGTTGCCCGACAGGAACACGGTGTCGCCGCCCGGGGTATCAGAGGGCACCGTCACGTTGATCACGGCGCCCGAGTCGCCGCAGCTGGAAGGGCCTTCCCAGTTGGCCACGGTGTCATTCTCGGTGCCGCCGTTAACGGACATCGACCGGTTGGCGACCGAACCGCAGCCGGCGGTCTCCTCCACGTTGCTCCAGCTGCCGCCCAGGTCGTACTTGTAGGACAGGGTGGTGTCCGCGGTCGCGTAGACGGTCGCGGTCCACCTCTCGGAGCTGACACGGGTCATCGCGATGCCGTTCGAGGCCCAGTCGGACGCGCCGTAGCCGAGGGCGGAGAGGTTGCCGTCCAGGTAAACGGTGTCGTGCGAGGCGTCGGTGTTCACCGGCACGGTCACGTTGACGGTCTCCTTCACCGTCCCGGTCACCGGGCACGAGCTGGCCTGCAGGCAGTTGCGGACCACGGCGGGGGTGTCCACGTCCTGGCCCGCCGAGATGTCGATGGCGAGCCGGACGTACTGCGCCATCGCCCACATCAGCGGGGTGGAGGAGTTGTCCGGCTGGCCGAAGGTGAACCCGTCCGTGCCGCTTGCGCCGCCCCAGACCTGCTCGGAGATCTGGTACCCGGCGTTGGCCGCTCCCGCCATCGTCGCCAGCATGGCCTGCGCGCCGGAGGAGTTGCCGTCGGCGACGTCGTACTCGCCCCGCTCGCCCGTCAGGACCGGCCAGGGGTTGCCGACGCCGGTCCCGGTGAAGTCGCCGCCCGATGAGGTCTCGCCGTAGCCGTCGAAGCTGTACCGGTGCCAGATGGGCCCTTCCGGCGTGCTCACTTCCAGTTCGCTGTCGACCGCGGCGA
>PMOU01000203.1:0-8509 GCA_003161205.1 Actinomycetota bacterium
CAAGGGAGAGAAGAAGGCTAGCTGCACGGTCAGCTCGGTGACGGATAAGAAATCGGTCAGCCTTGATGCTCAGGTCCCGGTCGCGGTCGGCGCGACCTCGGTTAGTTCGGTGACGCTGACCGCGACGGCCAGCATCGTCACCTCGGCGAAGTGGACACCGCCCGCGGCCGGCGAGACCGTGGAGGTCATCTCGGCGTCGGCCTCAGCGGCGACGCCGTCAGCGAGCGCACCGGCCGAGACCGTCCTGCCGCTCGGTCCCATACCGTCCCTTAACGGTGTTTCAAGCTCGCTCATCGGGGCCGGAAACGCGTCCAGCCTGTTCCCCGCGATCGTCCCTTCCGACACACCCAGCCCCAGTCCGTCCCCCGGCGTTAACGCGCAGATCCCCGAGCAGAACGCCGCACCGGATGCCGACTCTTCTACCCCCGCGCCGGTGCTCCCCGCTCAGGTGGCGGGGCTCATCGCACTGGCGCTCGGCATCGTGCTCACCGTGACGCGGCTGTCCTTGCGCAAGCGCTTGCGTTCTCCGAAGCGCAGCGCCCGGCGCTGACCCGGAGGCGGCTAGTTCTTGACCACCGTCTCAACGGCCGGGCGGACGGTGAGCATCTCCTTGGCCAGGGCCGTGGAGTTCATCGTGGGCGAGACGACCTCTCCGAAGCTGTCGTTATCGAACCAGGCGCACATGGACACGCTGTCGGATGAGCCGCCCTCTTCGACGCACGCGGCCTTGCCGCCGAGGGAACCCGCGGTGACCACCTGCGCGCCGGGGAACTTCTGCGTGAAGCTGGCCACCGAGGTGGCCGGGTCGGCGTTCGCCAGATGGCCGCCGATGAACATGATGATCTGCTCGTCGTTCCCGGCCGCGGAGTTCCCTGACTCGTACACCGCCGATTCGACGCTGCTGGCGTGGCCCGCGCTCATCTTGATGACCTCGTCGCGCAGCTGGGCTACGTTCGTCTGACGCTCCAGGTCCACCGTGCGCACGTAGGTCCCGATCGTGGCCGGGGTCACCATGGTGTGCGCGGGGCCGCCATGGGACGGGAACTCGAACTTGATGATGCCGGTGATCGCGACCGCGGCGAGGACCACCACCCCGCCCAGGGCCAGCCAGAGCCGGTGATCGTTACTACGCCCGCGCCGGCGGCCGGTGCTGCGCCTGGCGGCCGACCGCGCGCGCTCCGGGTCGATCTCCCGGTCCCCGAACAGGCCCGCGTACTCGGCCTCTTCGGCGTCTTCGCGCCAGAACTCGGCAAACGACTCCAGCTCGTCGACTTGCGGCGCGGCGGGCCAGGAAGAGGTGATCTCCGGGCCGTCAAGGCCGTGCCCCGGGCGCACCGCCGGGATCCCCGGAGCCCCCGGCACCGCCGGGCGGGCCGCGGGCGGAGTCAGCACACCGACCTGACCGGTCGGGGCGCTGAGAAAGGCACTGTCCTGGCCGGTTCGCGGGGCGGGCCGGGTCGCGGGCCCGGCGCTCAGCTGCGGACCCGAATCGCCCCGGTCGCCCCGGGGCTGGGTGTATCCGGCGGACCGCTCAGGCGCGGGTGCCTGCCGGTAGCCGGGCTGCGGGCTGTACCCGGACCCCTGCGGCTCGGACCGGGGCGCGGGGCCATCGGGAAGGAAGCTGCCACCGGACGTCTGAGGGTAGGCCGGAGCGCTGCGGCGCAGCTCCTCGTACCACGACTCATCGCTAAACGACTGGTCAAGGCCGGGACCGTCAGGCGACGGCTCGTCGTAGCGAAGTTCGTCGTAGCGCATGCCCACCAGGCGCGGGTCGGCAGGACGCGGGTCGGCAGGACGCGGGTCGCCGGGACGACGGTCGTCCAGGACCCGGTCCTCCTGGGCACGGTCGCCCAGAACCCGGTCGTCGAGGCGCGGATGGTCGTACCACTGCTCCGGGTAGGCCGAACTGCCGGCCTGCGCCGGGGCACCAGAATCCTGGGCCTGCCAGCGACGGGCGAACGGCTGCGGGCCAGTGTCGGGCAGCGCCTCCTGGGCGCCGGTCACCGGATAGATGTCGTCGGCGGCGGATAGCGGGGACGCGAAGTCCTGACGCGGCGAGCCGGTGCCCGGGTACCCCGGCCCGGTGTACCCGGGGCGGGAGGAATCGCGGATCCCGGGAACGTGGTATCCGGGCACGCTGCTCTGGGACTGCGCGCTGCTCTGGGGCTGCGCGGGGGTCTGGGACTGACGGTAACCGGACCAGCCGAAGGACGCCGTGCCTACGGGGCCGCCTTCGCCCCGGGACCCGGAACCGCCGCGCGGGGCCCTCGGCCCGTCGTAGGAAGGATCGGCATAGCCAGGATCGCCGTAGCCGTACTCGTCGGCGGCCGGCTGCTGGTAGACGGCTCCGGTGTCGTACGCGGACTCGAGCACGTTCCGGGTCCGCGGGTCCAGCGGGCGGAAACCGTGAGGCCAGGACACCTCGGGACCGAAGGGCACCTCGCGCTGTCCGCCGGGACCTTCCTGCGGGTCGCTTTGTGGCCCCGGTCCGTACTGGACCGGGCCGCTCGTTGCCTCATCGGGATACGGACGTTGCGCCGATGGCCATCCACCGCCATCGTGAGCCGTCGAACCGCTCCTCATATACCGGGTCACTCCCCTGTCTGACGTACAGCAGGTCAATGATCACTAGCATCATTGCGACAAACGAGACACTCTGCTACCTACTTGGATGATTCAGGACGCAGAGGCCGCGGCGTGAAGACCTACGCTAGCGCCCGGCCATGCCGGTCATCATGCATTCCGGGCTTTACGGCAAGTCGCACCCGCGCAAGTTTGCCGAGGGTAATGACCGTATTACACTAAGTGACTATCTGCATATGCGGGCAAACCGGTTGCCGCAATTCCGCTCCAGCCGCGATCGCAAAGGACCGCGACCCGCACATGGCGGGCACCTTGGGCGCGCATATCAGGTAGGGCCCGACAGAAGCGATAACGGACGGCGCCGGACCGGCCAGGTCCGTCGGATTTCCGGGCTCAGGCTTCCCGGGGGCGGTGATAGGCGGCCCTGGTCCGCTCGGTGTGCTCCCGGGCGACCGACTCGGCGCGTGCGGCGTCGCTCGTCTCGATGGCCTGGATCAGTTCGGCGTGCTCAGTCCACGAGCCGTATCCGCGCGCCGGGGACACCAGCCGGTAGTACCACTGCACCCGGCGGCCGACGATATCGGCCAGTTCGGCCAGGACCGCGTTACCGCCGATGGCCGCGATCTCGGCGTGAAACAGGCTGTTCGCCGTCACGGCAGCGTCGAAGTCATCCGCGTCGGCCGCCGCCCGCCCCTCGCGGCAGATCTCCTTCAGCCTGGCCACCTGGGCGGCCGTCGCCGTCCGGGCGGCGAGCCGGGCCGTCTCGGCCTCGAACAGGGCGCGCACGTCCAGCAGCTCGTCCACCTCGGAATTGGTCGGCACATGGACGAAGGCGCCCTGGCTGGGCCGCAGGTCCACCCATCCCTCGGCCTCCATCCGGTGCAGCGCCTCGCGGATCGGCTGCCTGCTCACCCCGAGCTGACGGGCGAGATCGGTCTCCACCATGTGCTGGCCAGGCGGCAATTCACCGCCGACGATCAAGTCGATCAGCGCGTCATACACCGACTGGCGCAGCGGCACCGGCCGTTGCAGCGGACGGATCATCATCACAGTCATCGTCCCCCCCTGCGGTTATCGCTGTATCTGGCATTGCGGCCAGATGACCAGGACGTTCGCCAGAGTATGGGGACTGTATGCAAAGTGCGATCCCCGGATCCGGGGGCGGCGCCCCCGGCGCGCCTGCCACAAACCCGGATAGCCTCTACCGCTATGCGCTATCTCGTGCGGGAACGGCTGTTCTCCATCACCGACGACTTCTGGGTCGCCGACGAGCAGGGCAACGAGGTCTTCCTCGTGGACGGCAAGGCGCTGAGGCTCCGCGAGACCTTCGAGCTCAAGGACGCCACGGGGCGCAAGCTCGCGACCATCCACAAGAGGTTCCTGACCTTCACCGACGCGATGGAGATCGAGCACGACGGCGCGGTCGTGGCCATCGTGCACAAGGCGGTCGTGTCACCGCTGCACCACCGCTCGTTCATCGACATCCCGGGCGGCGACCGGCTCGAGGCGGTCGGGAACATCATCGACAAGGACTTCGAGATCCGCGACGGCCGGCAGGCCATCGCGCGGGTTTCCCGGTCATGGTTCCGGATCCGCGACACCTACGGCGTCGACGTCGCCCCGGGCGAGAACGACGCTCTCATCGTCTGCATCGCGATCTGCCTGGACCGCATTCACCANNCCGGGGCTAAGCCTGCGGCACCTGCGCGTCCGGGAGGGTGAACTCGCCGCCCAGGTAGCGCAGCACCGGGTCGGTGTCCGGGTCCTCCGGCGCCTGGCCGCCGTGCTCGGCGATGATCTGCTCGGCGTACGCCTCCGCGTCGTCGCGGGGCTCGTAGCCCAGAGCCCTGGCCTCGGCGAGGGAGACCCAGCCGCCGCGGGTGTTGGCGGACACCCCGAAGACGACGCGGAACCCGGGCTTTTCCGCGGTCAGGCACGCCTCGAAGAGCCGGCCCGCGTCGTCCGGTGAGAGCCAGGTCGACAGCATCCGCACATTGGCGGGCCGCGGGAAGCAGGACAGGATCCGGACGCAGATCGCGTCCATGCCGTACCGGTCGTGGTACATCGAAGCCAGCGCCTCGGTGCTGGCCTTGGACACGCCGTAGTAGGTATCCGGCGCGGGGAACGCGTAGTCGGGCACCGGGAACGCCGACCGCGGGGTGAAGCCCACCGCGTGGTTGGAGGAGGCGAAGACCACCCGGGGCGTCCCGGCCCGCCGGGCCGCCTCGAACGCCACGTAGCCGCCGTTGATATTCACCTCCAGGATGCGCGGCCAGGGCGCCTCGCCCGGGATCCCGGCCAGGTGGACAACGGCGTCCGCGCCCTGGCAGGCAGCGGTCATGGCGTCCATGTCGGTCACCGACGCCTGGATCGCCTCCTCGCCCGGCCCGGCGGTGAGCGGGGCGAGGTCGAGCACCCGCAGCGTCCGCCCCGGCCGGGCCAGCCTGGCCCGCAGCATGGACCCGACCAGGCCCGCGGCCCCCGTGATGACGATGACCGACACCGTTAGCTCCCTTTAGTTACAGACCGGTTCCAGCTCGGAGCGGCACTCTTCTTATCAGCCCGTCCGGATCGTAGGCTCCTGTGCTGATGGGTTTTACACGGGGTTCGCTGACGCTGCCACGGATGAACGCACACCGCCTGGCCATTATCGCGGCGGCGCTCACCATAATCGTGACGGCGGCGCTCGCCACGGCGCTGGCGACCTTCAGCGGCCAGGCCCTGCCGCGGGCGGTGCGCCACGATCTGAACGGCGCGAGCGGGACGGCGCTGATCATGACCGGCGACGTCGACGCCAGCCAGGCCGCCCAGTACACCGCCGTGCTGCCGGCCCGGATCTCCGCGGCGCTCGACGGCACGCCGTTCGCCTTCTATCAGGCCGACTGGTCCGATCCGCTGGGGTTCGTGCCCGGAGCACGGCCCGCCCGGCCGGCCAGCGCGGGCAACACCCCGATCGCCGAGGCCGCCGCACTCGGTGACATCACCGCGCACGCGACGCTGGTCTCCGGCCGGTGGCCCGGCGCGCCGGCCCGCGGGCAGCCCATCCCGGCGGCCCTGCCGGCCACGGCCGCCGCGCTGCTGCACGTGACCGACGGTGACGTGCTGCGGATGCAGGACCGCATCTCCTCGGCGTACGTCCGGTTCCTCGTGACCGGCCTGTACCGGCCCCGGCAGTTGTCGTCGTCGTACTGGTCCCTGGACTCCTATGCCGGCCTAGCCGGCTCGAGCACGCTCAGCGGCTTCACCACCTACGGCCCGCTGACGGTCCAGGCCGCGGCCTTCGCCGGCCCGCTGACCGTCTACGAGGGCTCCTGGCTGGCCCAGCCGCGCACGGCGAGCGTTCCGGCCACCCAGCTGACCACCGTGGCCGGCCAGGTGGGCGTGCTGAAGCAGACGCTCCAGGACGCCCAGCTGCTGCCCGCCCTGGCCCTGGCCACAAACCTGCCCTCGGTGCTCAACGGGACCGCGAGCAACCTGGACGTCGCCCGCTCGCTGCTGGCCATCTGCGCGGTGCTGCTGTTCCTGCTCGCCGCCGCGGCCTTGCTCGCGGTAACACGGCTGCTCGCGGGCCAGCGCGAAAGCGAGTCGGCCATGCTGACCGCGCGCGGCGCCACCCGCTGGCAGCTGGCCAGGCTGACCGCGGCCGAGGCCATACCGCTGTCCGTGGCGGCCGCGGCGGCCGGCGGCGCGGCCGGCCTGCTGCTCGCCCGGCTGTTCACCGGGACCGGGCCGGGCGGGATCGGGCCCGCCGGGACCGCGGCCGGCGGCGCCTGGCCGGCCGCCGCCGCGGTCGCGCTCGGCGCGATGGTGTTCATGGTGGTGCCCGCGTTCACCACGATAACCCCGGGCACCGCCCGGGCCCGGCGGGGCAGGCAGGCCGTCATCTCAGGCCTCACGCGGGCGGGCGCCGACCTGGCCCTGGTGGTGCTGGCCGTGGTCGCGGGCTGGCAGCTGCGCCACTACTCGGCGGTATCGGCCGGCGCGAACGGCAGCTACGGCGTGGATCCCGTCGTCGTGATCGCGCCCGCGCTGGCGCTGGCCGGCGGTACCGTCCTCGCGCTGCGCCTGCTGCCGGCCGGCGCCAAGGCCGGNNGGCAGGGCGGCGCGGCGCTGCTGATCGTGCTGGCCGTGGCGACGGGCACGCTCGCGTTGGCGCAGCGGCAGAGCTGGACGCGCTCCGATCACGACCAGGCCGCGTTCAGCACCGGCGCGGACGTGCGGGTGCAGACCAGCCAGCCGCTGTCGCTGGCTCAGGCCGATGCCCTGCAGCAGGCGCCGGGAGTCCGGCACGCCATGCCGGTCGCGACCTTCACCGAGCCGGCTGGCAATACCGAGACCCTGGCGATCGATGCGGCCCAGGCCGCGAACGTGGCACTGTTCCGCGCGGACGCCTCGTCGCTGCCCGCGGCCAGGCTGTTCGGCCAGATCGGGCTGGACCCGCCGGCCCGCGACGTGGTGCTGCCGGGCCGTCCGGCGGAATTCGGGCTCGTCGCGCGGCTGGGCCCCGCGTCGCTCAGGCTGGCCCCGGCCACCGTGACCGTGTCGCTGGAGGACGCCGACGGCGACGTCTACCAGGTCGACGCGGGCAGCCTGCCCGCTGACGGCCGGGACCACACCCTGACCGCGGGCCTCACCGGCGGCGGGGCCTCCGGTCCCGGGACCGGTGCGGGCTCCGGGGCGGCCGGGGCGGCCGGGTCCGTCTACCCGGTGCGGCTGATCGCGGTCAGCGTGGCCTACACGCTGCCCGCGACCCGGGTCCGCGGGCCGGCCGTGTTCACCGTGGACAGCGTGTCCGGCGGCCCGGGGACCGCCGCGGTATCCGGGACGGCGCTGCGCGGCTGGCCGGCCGTCGCCTCCTCCGCCGAGCTGGCCGGCGCCCGCCAGACGGAGGGCACCCAGGGCCCGGCGGGCGCGCCTGCCGTCTCGTCGGTTCCCGGTGCGGGCGACGGCGCGCTGAGCGTGACGTTCACGCCGGGTTTCGGGCTGGCGGCGAGCGGACTTCCCGGCGTACCCGCCACCCCGATCGCCGCCCAGCTCCAGCTGGCCGCCGCGGCCCCCGCGACGGCCATTCCCGGCCTGGCCACGCGGGGCTTTCTCGCCGCCAGCAATACCGGCGTCGGATCCACCGTCCAGACCGACATCAACGGCGCCACCGTCAGCGTGAAGATCGTGGCGGCGGTGTCCACCTTCCCGACCGTGTCCGCCGGCGGCGGCGCCCTCATCATCGACCTGGGCCGCCTGCAGGACACCCTGGCCAGCAGCGGGCTGCCGGCCGCCCTGGCCACCCAGTGGTGGCTGGCCACCACCTCCGGCGTGTCCGGGGTATCCGGGGTGCCGCCGGGACTAGCAGCCGCCTTGCCGCCGGGCTCTGACGTCACCAGCGCGGCCGGGGTGGCGTCCGGGCTGCTGGGCAATCCGCTGTCGACCGTGCCGCAGCAGGCGCTGCTGGCCGTCGCCCTCGCGGCCGCGGTGCTGGCCGTCACCGGCTTCTGGGTGAGCATCGCGGCCGGCGTGCGCCAGCGCCGGGCGGAAAACGCGCTGCTCGCCGCGCTGGGCGTACCGCCGCGCGCCGCGGCGGGGCAGCTCTGCCTGGAAAAGCTCATGCTGAGCCTGCCGTCGGCGCTGGCCGGCCTGATGCTGGGGGCCGTGCTCGCCGAACTGCTCGTCCCGGCCATCACGCTGAGCCCGTCCGCGACCACGCCGGTGCCGCCGGTGCTGATCGAGTTCAGCTGGTCCCAGACCCTCCCGCTAGCCCTGGCCGTCGCCATCTTGCCGGTACTGGCGGCGGCCCTCACCGTCGCCCGGCGCCCCGACGCCGCCGCCGCGCTACGCGCCGCCGAGTCCGCATGACCAACGAGCCAAAGGCGCCCGACGCCGCCTGGACGCAGGAGCGAGGAACGAGCGACGAAGGAAGGTGGCGTCTTAA
>PMOU01000203.1:8556-8860 GCA_003161205.1 Actinomycetota bacterium
CGAACTGGGCCGCTTTCACCGGGCAGCTGACCGGGTCCGGCATAAGTTCCCAGCAGAACCTGACCGGCAGCCAGCTCATGACATCCACCCGCGAACTCGCCCGCGGCTTCGCGGCGCTCCCGCTGCCGCTGGGCCCGGGTCAGTGGGCCGGCCTGACCACGAACCTGTTCGACGTCTCGGGTGCGGGGCCTCGCGCGCAGGCGGGCGGCAAGCCGAAGCTCGAGGTGGTCTACCGCGACCCGGTCACCAGCTACGCCCGGGTCGTGGCGGGCAGCTACGCGAGCACCGCGGCTCCGGCCGGGAC
>PMOU01000203.1:8882-16285 GCA_003161205.1 Actinomycetota bacterium
CAGGACCTGCTCGCGAGCACGCCAGAACTCAATCCGGTCCCGCCCTACTGGGCGGGGGGAGTCTTCGCCGACCCGGACCAGCTCGCCCCGATGCAGACCGCGTTCAACGGGCCCGGCATGGAGCTGAACTGGGAATTCCCGCTCAGCGTCGGCGCCGTGACCGCGAACCAGGCGCAGGGACTCGCGAACGCCCTGAACCGGGCGGTCACGGTGACGCCCGCACTGACCGGCCCGCTGGCGCCCGGCGCCAACACGATGACGGTCACCTCGCCGCTGATCTCGAACCTGTCGTCGTTCCTGACCACCCAGGCGGCCGTAGAAACGGTGCTGCTGCTGCTGTTCGCCAGCCTGATCGTGGTCGGCGCGGCGGTGATCTTGCTGGCGGCCCGGATGATCGTGGCGCGACGCGAGGGCGAGCTGAGCCTGCTGCGGGCCCGGGGCGGGTCGCTGCGCCAGGTCGCCGCGGTGATGGCGAGGGTCGCGCTGGTCGCGGCCGTCCCGGCCGCGCTGATCGGCGCGGCCCTGGCCATTGCCCTGATCCCCGGCGGCGCCGCGTCGTCGCCGGCCGGTGAGTCGCTGGCCGGGATCGTGATCCTGGCCGCGCTGGCCGGCCCGCCGCTGATCGCGGCGTGGCAGCACCGCAGGCCCGCCCCGCCCAGCAACGCGGCCCGGATCACCAGCGCCGAGACCAGCCGGCCCGCCAAGGCCTGGCGCCGCCCGGTGGCCGAGATCACGGCGTGCGCCGCCGCGGTGGCCGGCCTGGTCGTCCTGCACGACCAGGGCCTGCCCGCGGGCGGCGGGATTGACCTGTACCTCACCCTCACGCCGGTGCTGGTCGCCATCCCGGTCGTGCTGGTCATGCTGCGGCTGTACCCGCTGGCCGTCCGCGCCCTGCTGGCCGCCTGCGCCCGCGGCGCGGGCGCCACCGGCTTCGTCGCCCTGTCCCAGGCGGCCCGGTCCTCGCTGACCGGGGTGCTCCCCGCGTTCGCGCTCGTGCTCGCGCTCAGCCTGGCCACCTTCGCCGGAATGGTCACCGACGGCATCGCCCGGGGCGAGGTCGCGGCGTCCTGGCAGGCCACCGGGGCGGACGTGCTGATCAACGCCGGCCCTGACTCGCCGGTGGTCAGCTCGGCCGCGGTAAAGGCGATCGCGGCGGTGCGCGGAGTGCGGCAGGCGACCGCGGTCTGGAACACCACCTGGGTCACGCCGGGCGGCCAGCAGGTGACGGTGGCCGCCGTGGATCCGGCCAGCTACGCGGCGGTGGTGACCGGCACCCCGTTCCCGGCCTTCCCTACCGGTAAAATCGGGGCCGCGGGCGGCACGCTCGCCCCGGGCGCCACGGTGCCGGTGCTCGCCTCGCCGTCTGCCGCCGCCATCCTGGGCTCGGCGCCGGCGGAGCTCACCTCGCTGTATCCGATGGGACCGGTCAAGGTGCGGGTCGCGGGCACCCTGAGCGGCACCCCGGCCCAGCCCGGCGGCGGCACGTTCGTGGTCATGCCGCTGGAGACCCTGCCGGGCCCGAGCGGCCAGCCCGCCCCCAACATGATCCTGGTCACCGGTACCTCGATCGATGACCGCCAGCTGACCGCGGTGGCCAGCCGGGTGCTCCCCGGCAACGCCACCACCTTCCGCACCGCGGTCCTCGCCTCGCTGGCCAGCTCACCGCTGCAGCACGGCGCCACCCTCATCGTGGTGCTCACCATCGCCGCCGCCGCCGCGTTCGGCTTGTTCATCGTGATCCTCGGCCTGGCGCTCGGGTCGGCCGAGCGCGAGCTGACCATGGCCAGGCTGACCGTCATGGGCCACCAGCGGCCCACCGAGCTCGCCCTGGCCGAGACCATGCCGGCCGTCCTCGCCGCGGTCATCGCGGGCGCGGTCTGCGCCGTGGCGCTGCCGCACCTGATCGGCTCTTCCATCGACCTGTCCGCCTTCACCGGTACCAGCGCCCCGGTCGAGTTCGCACCGGACGCGCTCGCGCTCGGCCTGCCCGCCGCGGCCATTGTGGTACTCGCAATCGCCGCACTGGTCGCGCCGGCCAGGACGCGGCGCCGTCGCAGCGTCACCGGCATGCTCCGCGCACACTAAACGGGCACCCTCAATGGGCACACTAAGGGAGTGACGCACATGACCACCAGCCTCGCGGACCTGGGCGCGGAATCGGCGCGGCAGCACCGCGACTTCGGGGCCGGCTCGCTGATCATCTGCGACCGGCTGGTCCGGATCTACGTCGCGGCGGGGATCGAGGTCCAGGCGCTGCAGGGGCTGGACCTGCTGGTGGCCGAGAGCGAGATCGTCGCGGTGGTGGGGGCGTCGGGCAGCGGCAAGTCCACCCTGATGAACATCCTGGCCGGACTGGACACCCCCACCGCGGGTTCGGTACGGGTCGCGGGCCACGATCTGGCGGCGATGAACGCACGGCAGCGGCTGGCCTACCGGCGGCGGACCGTGGGCTTCATCTGGCAGCAGACCTCGCGCAACCTGCTGCCGTACCTGACCGCGCAGCAGAACGTGGAGCTGCCGATGCGGCTGGCGGGCAGCCGGGCCGCGGAGCGCCGCTCGCGCGCCGCCGAGCTGCTCGAGCTGCTGGGCCTGGGCGACTGCGCGGGCCGCCGGCCCGACCAGATGTCCGGCGGCGAACAGCAGCGGGCCGCCATCGCGGTGGCCCTGGTCAACGAGCCCAAGGTGCTGCTGGCCGACGAGCCCACCGGCGAACTCGACACGGCCACCGCGGCCGAGGTGTTCGGCGCGCTGCAGACGGCGAACCGCGAGCTCGGCGTGACCGTGCTGATCGTCACGCACGACCCGGCGGTGTCCTCGGTGGTGCGCCGGGTCGTGGCGATCAGGGACGGCCGGACCAGCACCGAGATCCACCGGCTGGCCACCACGGGCGACGACGGCGAGGTGGCCCAGCACGCGGTGGAGTACGCGGTACTCGACCGGGCCGGGCGGCTGCAATTGCCCAAGGAGATGACCGAGCCGCTCGGCATGCAGGACCTGGTCCGGCTGGAAGCCGAACCCGATCACATTGGCGTCTGGCCCGACCAGCGGGGCACGTCGTGACCGAGCCGGAGCAAGACACTGTTTCCGTCGAGGGAGTCACGCGGACCTTCGGCAGCGGGCGCACCGCCACCCAGGCCCTGCGGGGGGTGTCCTTTGCCGTCCGGCCCGGCCAGCTGGTGGCCCTGCGCGGCCGGTCGGGGTCGGGCAAGACCACGCTGCTCAACATCGTCGGCGGGCTCGACCTGCCGGACAGCGGCCGGGTGCGGGTCGCGGACCAGGACGTGACCGCCATGTCCGACCACGGCCGGCTGCGGCTGCGCCGCACGGTGGTGGCGTTCATCTTCCAGTCGTTCGGCCTGATCCCGATCCTGTCGGCGGCGGAGAACGTCGGCGTGCCGCTGCGGATCGCCGGGCTGGCCCCGAAGGTACGGGAGCAGCGGGTCCGGCTCATGCTGGACATCGTCGGCCTGGGCGAGCACGCTAAGCAGCGGCCGGGCGAGCTGTCCGGNNGGCCAGCAGCAGCGGGTCGCGATCGCCCGGGCGCTGGCGGGCAGCCCGCAGCTGCTGCTCGCGGACGAGCCCACCGGCCAGCTCGACTCCGAAACCGCCAAGCAGATCATGCGCCTGCTGCGCACCGTCGTGCAGTCCGAGGGCGTGACCGCCCTGGTCGCCACCCACGACCCGAACCTCATCAGCATCGCCGATTCCGTCCTGGAACTAGAAGACGGAAAAATCAAAACCCCTTGACCGAACGGCCCGGGTACCCGCCCCTGGCCCTGCCCCATCGCCCCCCAGCCGGTCGCCCGCCACCGGCCGGCCGGACCGGTTTCATGATCCTGGCCAGTTCCGGTCGTATCCGCCCGGAACTGGCCGTGATCATGGTTGACCCGGCCGCGCTGGGCGGGAGATGTGAGGCAAGCGGTGTGGACGCAGGGTGGCTGCATGAGAGGGAACGCGAACGCAGGGTGGCGGCCTGCGGGGTCAGGCGACGGGGGTACCGGTGGCGGCGGTGAGGTCGGAGAAGAGGGCGGTCAGGCGTTTGGTGACGGGGCCGGGGGTGCCGTCGCCGATGGTCCGGCCGTCGACGCGGACGACGGGGGCCAGCCCGCCCATCGTGCCGGTCACGAACGCCTCGGTGGCGGTGTACAGCTGCGGCAGCGTGTAGTCACCGGTCTCCCAGGCGATCCCGGCCGCGGCGGCCAGCTCCAGGACCGTCGCCCGGGTGATGCCCTCCGGGCAGGACACGGTCGTCGGCGTGGCCAGCGTCCCGCGGGTCACCAGGAAGATGTGCGTGGCGTTGGTCTCGGCGATGAAGCCGCGGTGGTCGAGCATGACCGCGTCGTCGGCGCCGGCCACGTTCGCCTCGATCTTGGCCAGGATCGACGGCAGCAGGTTGTTGTGGTGGATCTTCGGATCGAGGCAGTCCGGCGCGGGGCGGCGCACGCTCGCGGTGATCAGCGTGATGCCGGCCGCGTCGTAGACGGGTTCCTTGAACTCGGCCAGCACGATCAGCGTCGGCCCGGCCTGGTTGAGCCGGGGATCCATGCCGGAGGTGAGCTTGACCCCGCGGGTGAGCGTGAGCCGGATGTGCACGCTGTCGCGCATGCCGTTCGCGGCCAGGGTGCGCCTGATCTGCTCGGTGATCTGCTCATCCGACGGGATCGGGCCGAACGCCAGGGCCTGCGCCGAGTCGCGCAGCCGGGCCAGGTGCTCCTCCAGCCGGAAGATCTTCCCGGCATACAGCCGGAGCCCTTCCCAGACGGCGTCCCCGCCCTGGACGGCGGAGTCGAACGGGCTCACCCCCGCCTGGTCGCGGTGGCTGAGCGTGCCGCCCACGTTGACGATGAGGTCCCGGTTGCGCTCGTCGAAGACCTGAAGCATCAGGCTCCTTCCTTCCTCAGCTGGAAATGCGGTACTCGTGCAGGCGCGAGAAGTACGGCAGGCAGCGCTGCGCCAGCGGCTCGAGCCGGGCCGGCAGCGGTTGCCCGGGCGGCCGGTAGGCCGCGAAGCCGGTGGACGCCTGCACGCTGGCGTACCAGTACGGCGCCCACACGCCGTCGCTGTCCCGCGGGCCGGCCGGCCAGGACAGCATCCGGTCGTCAAACGGCACGTCCAGGGCCCGGCACAGCGCGCGCAGGATCGGTTCGGGATCGGCGAGCAGGTCACGGGAATCCACCACCGGCCCGCCGAACCTCTCGAAGATCTCCGCCTGCTGCACGATGCCGAGATCGGCGAGCTCCGGCTCGGCGCGCACCCGGGCGTAGGAGGCGAGCAGCTCACGGGGGTCCCTGATCAGGTGCGCGTGNNCGCGGGTCCCTGATCAGGTGCGCGTGCCGCAGCGGCGCGAGCGCGGCGCGGTCCACCTCGGGCAGCAGGTGGTGCGTCATGTGCTTGGCGTAGCTGATGGCGATGCCGTCCGGCAACGGGGCCGTGGTCAGCTGGTCAAGCACCACCCGCCAGCTGACCGGCTGGCTCGCGATCACCTGATCCCGGCCGGGATGAGCCAGGCCCGTTCGGTAGAGATAAAAGGAGTAGAGCGGCTCGTCGCTGACCACCGTGTCCGGGCGGTTCTCCCAGGCCCGCATCAGCGCCGTGGACACGGTCCGCGGCCCGGACCACATCGCGATCCGGGCCGGGCCGGCGAAGGTTCCCGGCTGGCTCACAACGTCACGACGCTGCGCAGCACCTCACCCCGGCTCATCTTGGCGAAGGCCTCCTCGACCTGGTCCAGGCCGATGGTCTCGGACACGAACCGGTCCAGCGGCAGCCGGCCCGCCAGGTGCAGGTCGACCAGCATCGGGAAATCCCGGCTGGGCAGGCAGTCCCCGTACCAGGAGGACTTGAGCGCCCCGCCGCGGCCGAACACCTCCAGCAGCGGCAGCTCGAGCCGCATCTCCGGGGTCGGCACGCCGACCAGCACCACCGTGCCGGCCAGGTCGCGCGCGTAGAACGCCTGCTCATAGGTCTCCGGCCGGCCGATGGCCTCGATCACCACATCGGCGCCGAACCCGCCGGTCAGTTCCCTGATCCGGGCCACCGCGTCCTCGTTCTTGGAGTTGACGACCTCGGTCGCGCCGAATTCGCGGGCCCAGTCCAGCTTGCGGTCGTCCACGTCCACCGCGATGATCGTCCGCGCGCCCGCCAGCTGGGCGCCGAGAATCGCGCCGTCGCCGACCCCGCCGCAGCCGATCACCGCCACGCTGTCCCCTCTGGTCACGCCGCCGGTGTTGATCGCGGCGCCGATGCCCGCCATCACGCCGCAGCCGAGCAGCCCGGCGGTGGCGGCCGGGATGGCCGGGTCGACCTTGGTGCACTGGCCGGCGGCGACCAGGGTCTTTTCCGCGAACGCGCCGATGCCCAGCGCCGGGGACAGCACCGTGCCGTCCGCCAGCGTCATCTTCTGGCTGGCGTTGTGGGTGGCGAAGCAGTACCACGGCTTGCCCCGGCGGCAGGCGCGGCACTGCCCGCACACCGCGCGCCAGTTGAGGATGACGAAATCGCCGGGCGCCACGTCGGTCACGCCCGGCCCGGTGGCCTCGATCACGCCGGCCGCCTCGTGCCCGAGCAGATAGGGGAAGTCCGCCCCGATGCCGCCCTGCTGGTAGTGCAGGTCGGTGTGGCACACCCCGCAGGCCTGCACGGCCACCAGCGCCTCGCCCGGACCGGGCTCGGGCACCAGGATCGTCGTCACCTCAACCGGCTCACCCTTACCGCGGGCCACCACGCCCTGAACGCTGATCGTCACCAGATCACCTTCCTCGATGCGGGCTGTCGGCCCCAAGCGTAACCGGGTGCGGTTCGTCCGGCCCCGCCACTGCGCGCCTTGTCCGGCGTAGTGCCGCCGCGCCGAATCAGCGGTCATCGCGGCGTACAGCAGCGCGATCAGCGGCAGGCCGGGGGCCCGCAGCGGTGACAGCCGGTACAGCCGCAACATGGGCAGGTAACTCAGCGACATGAGCGCCCAGCCCGCCAGGCCCGCCCCGGCGGTCAGCGCCGCCGGGGCGGTCGCCGTGGCGCCGGCCGTTCGGGTGGCGAGGAGGGCCAGGCCGGTGATCGCCGCAGCGGGCGGGAGAACGTAGAGGAACAGCAGGCCGAGCAGGGTCCCGGTCAGCAGCAGCGGNNCAGCTGGGTGTAGGCGGACCTGGTGACCATCTGCCACAAGCTGGCCAGCTCCGGGTACGGGCGCACGCTCACCACCTGGCGGGAAAGCCCGAGCCAGCAGCGGCCCCGCTGGCGCTTGATCATCGCGCCCATGGCCACGTCGTCGATGAGGGCACCGCGGATCGGCGCCACCCCGCCGGAGCGCTCCAGCGCGTCGCGGCGCACCAGCATGCAGCCGCCGGCCGCAGCGGCAGTGCGCGCGCCCGGCGTGTTCACCCGGCGGAACGGGGTGAGCTGGGCGA
>PMOU01000521.1 GCA_003161205.1 Actinomycetota bacterium
CTCCCCAGATCGCGGCTCCCCAGCTCGCGAGCCCGGGGCGTCTGTGCGATCCCGGCTGCGCCAGGCTTGCACCAGGCTGACCGCGCCGACCGCGATCAGCGCCGCGGCGCCCAGCCAGCGGGCGGTCTCGCCCAGGCCGGCCGCCAGGCTCCGGCCCAAGACGAGTCCGGCGACCGGCATGCCCGCCTCGAAAAGGCCGAACACCACCGCGACCCGGATCCTGGTGCCGCGGCTGACCCCGCTGACGCCTATCCCGATCGAGGCGGCGAGGTTGGACAGGCCGACCGCGACGGCGAGCAGCAGCAGGGCAGCCATGATCCCCACGCTACCCAGGCGTTGCGGCCTTTACCACAAGGCGGTCGGGGCTGCGCCTTCGAGGCGGAGCAGCTGCTCCTTGCGTTCCAGGCCGCCGCCGTACCCGGTGAGGCTGCCNNTCGCTGCCGATCACCCGGTGGCAGGGCACGATGACCGAGATCGGGTTGGCGCCGTTAGCCAGGCCGACCGCACGCGACGCGACGAGCCTCTTGCCGAGCGCGCGGGCAATGTCGCCGTAGCTGATCGTGCTCCCGTACGGGATCTTGGTCAGTTCCGTCCACACGGCGAGCCGGAACGGGGACCCAGTCGGCGCCAGCGGCAGCGTGAACTCCTTGAGGTCGCCGTCGAAGTAGGCCTCGAGCTGCGCCGTGACCTCAGTGAAGGCGGCCGGGCGCGGCGTGAACCCGGTTCCGGGCCGGCTCGCGCGGGAATCCGCGTCGATCATGTAGAGCCCGGTCAGGGCGTGCCCGTCGCCGGTCAGCAGCAGCCTGCCGATGGGGGAGCTGACGATATGGGACAGCGGCGGCGCGCTGAGGTCCGGCGCGATGAATGGGTTAGTCATGACTGACCTTCTCTTCGAGGTGAGGCTGGCCCGGGCCCTGCTCCAGGCAGGCCCAGAGGTGATGCACGGCGTAGGAGCGCCACGGCCGCCAGTTCTCCGCCAGCCCCGCCGCCNNGCCCGAGCCGCCCGAGCCGCCCACGCCGCCTAGGCGGCGCAGCGCGTGCAGCACGCCCGCATCCCCCGGCAGGAACGCATCGGGGTCGGACAACGCCCGCATCCGGATGTAAGAAGCGGTCCACGGCCCGATGCCGGGCAGCGCGAGCAGCATCGCCTCGGCGCGGTCCCGTTCGGCTCCTGGGTCCAGCGAGAGCTCGCCGGAGGCGAGCGCCGTGGCGAGCCCGGTCAGCGCCCGGCCGCGGGCGCGCGGCATCGGCAGCGTGGCCGGGTCGGCCGACGCCAGCGTCTCGGCGGTGGGGAAGCAGTGNNACCTGCTGGCCGAGCACGGCCCGCAGCGCGAGCTCGCTGCCGTCGACGTGGCCGGGCGAACGCCGTCCCGGGTGGGCCAGCGCCAGCGGGCCGAGCACCGGATCGGCGGCCAGGTTGCCGGTGACCGCCTCGGGGTCCGCGTCGAGATCGAGCAGGCGGCGGCAGCGCTGGACCGCCGCGGTCAGGTCGCGCAGGTCCTCGAGCTGGAGCTCGCAGTCGAGATAGCCAGGATCAGGCGACCGCAGGAAGGGACCGAGGGACAAGATCCCGGTACCGTTCGGCAGCTGAATCGTCCGGGAGTAACGGTCCTCGTCCGCCGACTCGACCCCCGGGATGGCCCGTGCCGCGAGGTACCCGAACATCCGGTCCAGATCGATCGGAGCCCGGTACGCCAGCCGCAGCCTGATCAGGCCGGGCGGGGCTGCCGCGACAGGATCGCCGGCCCGCGTCCCCGCACCGGCTCGCGTCCCCGCGCCAGATGGCCGCGACCGCAGTGACCGCGCCCCCTCGGGCCCGCGGCCGCCGTGAGCATCACGCAGCTGCGTAGGCGTCACCGCGAAGACCTCGCGGATGGTCGAGTTGAACTGCCTGATGCTGGCGAAACCGGCCGCGAACGCGATCTCGGACAGCGGCAGCGCCGTGGTCTCGGTGAGGATGCGGGCCGTCTGGGCCCGCTGCGCGCGGGCGATGGCGAGCGGGCCGGCCCCGAGTTCGGCGGTCACCAGGCGGCGTACCTGCCGCTGCTCGTAGCCGAGGCGATCGGCCAGGCCCTCGACGCCGTGCCGGTCGACGATGCCGTCGGCGATGAGCCGCATCGCGCGCCCCACGATGTCGGCCCTGATGTTCCACTCCGGTGAGCCGGGGGAGGCATCCGGCCGGCACCGCTTGCAGGCCCGGAAACCGGCCTCCTGGGCGGCCGCGGCGGCGCGGTAGAACCGCATGTTCTGGCGCTTCGGCGTGATCGCCGGGCACGACGGGCGGCAGTAGATGCCGGTCGAGGTCACGGCGATGAAGAACACGCCGTCGAAGCGGGGGTCCTTGCTGACCGCCGCCTGATAGCGCTGTTCGTCGTCGAGGGCCGGTACGCCGGCGCCCGGTGCCGCGAGGTTCTTCGTCACGCCTTCCACCATGCCAGCCCGCACAGGGTAACACTGGCGGAAATCGGACAGGCATGCCACGGCGGCGGCGCGTCTGCGGCAGACACCGGGTTACGGAGCCGGTAGGCTCCTTGCGCATGAGAGCGTGCCAGGTCGCGCGCGGGTTCCAGGGGTGAACAGGAGCGGTCATGCAAGCCGAAATCAAGGGCACCACCATGCCGGTGCTCGAGGTCACCCTGCAGCAGGGTGAGAAGGTCATCTCCACCCACGGTGAGCTGTCCTGGATGACCCCGAACATCCAGCTCTCCCAGCACATGGGCACTGGCGGCGGCCAGGGCGGCGGCGGCTTCATGCAGGGCCTGAAGCGGGTCATGGGCGGNNATCGCGGGTGGCCAGTCCTACTTCGTGCACCGGCACGGCTGGCTGTGCAGCACGCCCGGCATCACGCCGAGCGTCGGCCTGCAGCAGACGTTCCGCGGCGGCATGTGGGGCGGGGACGGGTTCATCCTGGAGAAACTCGAAGGCCAGGGTCGCGCCTGGATCGAGCTGTCCGGCGAGCTCGTGCACTACACCCTGGCCCCCGGCCAGACGCTGATGGTGCACCCGGGGCACGTGGGCATGTTCGAGGGCAGCGTGCAGTTCTCCATCACCCGGGTGCCCGGCATCGCCAACCTGGCGTTCGGCGACGACGGGTTCCACCTGGTCGCGCTGACCGGCCCGGGCCAGATCTGGCTGCAGTCGATGCCGCTGCCGGTCCTGGCGCGCGGCCTCGAGCCGTACCTCGCGCGGCAGAGCGATCCGCAGGCGGCCCAGGCAGGCGCCGTCGGCGGCATCATCGGCAGCATAATGCGCGGACAGTGACCATCCTTTAACCATCATTTTTTCGGAACGGGCCTGCGTAACCGCTCATACGTAACGCCCCGCGTTCACACGGGTCTCCCGTGCCTTCGGCTTTCTCTCCAGCATGCCCGTTCGTCACTCTCTGTGAAAACTTGCCAAGGAGATAGGTAACTATTACCTCGTTACCCGTTGCATTGGTGACAGCACATATAGTTACACTACAAATGGTAGCTAAACAACTTCGCAGAGTGTTGTTCGCGCCGGTGGCCCGCGGCGGATCGTGTCCGCCGGCGGGTATGGAAGCAGCTCAGATTCGTATTCGAGGTGTACGCGTTGGCCAGCAATTACCCCCACGAAGGCCAATCGGCGGACGACGGCGGCGACGACCGCGACCGGCTGCCGTTCCGTCCCGGTGGTCCTGATCACCCGGCGTTCGCCGAGGCCCGCGCGGAAGTCCGCGATCGCGAGACCTACTACACAGAGCTACGCTTCGCCGTCCACTGCCAGAGCCGCTCCGACTCTGCCCATCCGTCCATCCCCGCTCCGCGAGCCGCCCTGGACGGCTCGGGGTCGGACACCTGGACCTGCCCGGCCAACGATGACGGGACCAGCACCGACGGGAC
>PMOU01000420.1 GCA_003161205.1 Actinomycetota bacterium
ACGATCGAGCACCTGGACAACCCCCGGGTCGAACTGCCCGAGCACTACTACAACGTCAAGCACACCAAGCTGGTCGAGCTCGGCCTCGAGCCGCACCTGCTCTCCGACACCCTCATCGAGTCGCTCTTCGAGATCACCAAGCGGTACGCCCACCGGGTCCGGACCGAAGCGCTCCTGCCCACGGTCAGCTGGCGGTCGCCGACGGCCGGGTAGGGTCCGCACGCAGCTGGTGAAGGGTGTCAGCACGGCCCGTTCGGTAGATTAATTTTTTTGAATCCGGAACGGGCAGTGGTGTCTGTTATGGCAACTGTGGTGTGTGCTACCTGCGGTAATCACTTTCCCGGGCCGCAGCCGCAGGTGTGCGCGGTGTGCGCCGACGAGCGGCAGTGGCTGCCGCCGGGCGGCCAGCGGTGGACCACGCTGGCCGAGCTCGCGGCGGCCGGGCACGCCTGCGACGTGCGGCCGGTCGAGCCCGGGCTGACCGGGATCGGCGTCGACCCGCCGGTCGCGATCGGGCAGCGTTCGCTGCTGGTGCAGACGGCCGCGGGCAACCTGCTGTGGGACCCGTCGGGGTTCATCGACGCCGCGGCGGTGGCGGCGGTCCGCGAGGCGGGCGGGCTGCGCTTCGTGACCGCCAGCCACCCGCACTTCTACGGTGCGATCGACGAGTGGGCCGGTGAGTTCGGCGCCGAGATAGTGGTGCCTTCGGCCGACGCGGCGTGGCTGAGGGTGGATCCCGAAGCCGCCGTGCGAACCTGGGCCGGGACGCTGGAGGTGCTGCCCGGGGTGACGCTGGTGCAGTGCGGCGGGCACTTNNGCCGGCGGCGCGGACGGGCGCGGAGTGCTGCTCAGCGGGGACACGATCTTCGTGACGCCGGGCGAGGACCGGGTGAGCTTCCTGTGGTCGGCGCCGAACCGGCTGCCGCTGTCCGAGCCGGCCGTGCTCGCGGTGTGGGAGGCGGTGCGGCCCTACGCGTTCGACCGGATCTACGGCGGCTGGTGGGCTCCGGTGCTGCGTTCAGATGCCTGGGAGGTGGTGCGGCGCTCGGCGGCGCGCTACATCGAGCACCTGCGGGGCACCGCTTAAACCCTGCCGCTGAGAACCTGGGCGGCCGAAACCCTGGCGCAGGGTCCAGGCGCCGGTAGCGGCGTCGCGGCGAAGTTCGAACACGCCGGGCGCCAGGCCCTGTCCCGCGGCCGCCTCGACCCGCCAGAACTCGAGCTCGGGCTCCCCAGGGTTCCCGGGTGTCCCGGGGTCGCGCCACCACTCGCGGTTGATGACCCAGTGCTCGAGGATCGCGCGCACGGTGTAGAGCCGGCCGCGCCACACGAACCTGATGGGCCGGCCGTCATCCCTGGCCCGGACGTTGACCGGCTCGCCGTACAGCTGGTTCATCTCGCTCAATTCATCTAGCCCAGCACCTTGATCGAATATTAGTTCCCTCGAACAAGGGTACAAATAAAAGTTCCCAGCTGACCTGCAGTTGGTAAAAATGTCAGTGGTACGCGGCATAGTGGAGGTAGTCAGGCAGAGAGAGGGAGGCAGATATGTGCTGGAGGTGCGACCGCCCGGGTGCCACCGAGCGCGACTACCTGGACCACATGCGGCAGCTGATCACCACGTACGGCTGGGCCGTGCAGGGCGTGGAACGTGACGGCATCCATCCGCCCTGGGCCTACACCGTCGGGCTCACCCCGCACCAGCGGCCTGAGCTCGTCATCACCGGCATGGGGCTGACCCGGGCCACCGGGGTCCTGAACGGCGTGGCCGCGCACCTGCTGCACGCGGACGCGCCCGCGCCGGGCACGCAGGCCGCGCTGCTCGACGGGCCGCTCGTCGAGGTCGTCACGGTCACCGCGCCGTGGGCGCACCTGAACGTGGCCGTCGAGTTCTACGGCCAGCGCATCGGCGGCCTGCAGCTGGTGCACGCCGACAAGCGCGGCCGGTGGCCCTGGGACCGCCAGTACCAGGGCGGCCGCGGGGGCCAGCCGGTCCTCGGCCCGCGGGAGCCGCCGGAACGCAGGAAGCGGGTCGGCTAACTGGACGGCTCACGCGGGCCGGTGACGGTCGTGGTCCTCCGGTAGGCCTAGGGGTCTCTGGGGTCTCGTCCGTCCCAGCCGGGGACGGGGTAGGAGGCCAGCAGCTCGCGGACTTCGGCGGCGATGCGCTCGAGCGTCGCCTCGTCGTCCTTGGTGGCCGCGGTGATCGCCTCGTCCATCCAGGCGGCCAGCGGCTCCATGTGCGCCTCGACCAGGCCCCGGGTGGTGATGGCCGGCGTGCCGATCCGCAGGCCCGACGGGTCGAACGGCTTGCGCTGGTCGAACGGCACCGTGTTGTAGTTCGTCTCGATGCCGGCCCGGTCCAGCGCCTTGGCGGCCGGCTTGCCGCCGATGCCCTTGGAGGTGAGGTCCAGCAGGATCAGGTGGTTGTCCGTGCCGCCTGAGACCAGGTCGTAGCCGCGGGCCAGCAGCGCCTGCGCCAGCGCCTGGGAGTTGGCCACGATCTGATGGGCGTAATCGCGGAACCCGGGCTGGGCGGCCTCGGCCAGCGCCACCGCGATCGCGGCCGTGGTGTGGTTGTGCGGACCACCCTGCAGGCCGGGGAACACGGCCTTGTCCACGGCGGAGGCATGCTCGGCCGTGGCCATGATCATCGCGCCGCGCGGGCCCCGCAGCGTCTTGTGGGTCGTCGTGGTGATCACGCCGGCGTGGCCCACGGGCGAGGGATGCGCGCCCCCCGCGATCAGCCCGGAGATGTGGGCGACGTCCGCGACGAGCAGCGCGCCCGCCTCGGCGGCGATCGCGGCGAAGGCCGGGAAGTCGATGGTCCGCGGGATCGCGGTGCCGCCGCAGAAGATGATCTTGGGTCGCTCCTTGAGCGCCAGGTC
>PMOU01000594.1:0-1798 GCA_003161205.1 Actinomycetota bacterium
CCGGCCCCAGCCACCGCCGCAGCGCCCAGGCCGCCCCCGGCACCCGGGCCACCACCCCCAGCGCCCGGATCAGCCCGAACGCGCCCCGGTGCGCCGTCTCGGCCGGCACCCGCCGCAGCACCACCCGATACAGGAACCGGTACATGGCGTTACTGGCCGGCGTGCAGGCTCGTGCTGAGGCCGCCCCAGGTGCCCGGCCGGCTGAGGGCCTCGACGGACCCGGTGACGCTGTTGCGGCGGAACAGCAGCCCCGGCTGCCCGCTGAGCTCCCGTGCCTTGGCCTGCCGGCCGCCGGGGAGCGAGACGACCGTGCCGGCGGTCAGGTACAGGCCGGCTTCGACGATGCAGTCGTCGCCCAGGGAGATCCCCAGTCCGGAGTTCGCGCCCAGCAGGCACCGCTGGCCGACCGAGATGACCTGCGTGCCGCCGCCGGACAAGGTGCCCATGATGGAGGCCCCGCCGCCGATGTCGCTGCCGGCGCCGACGATCACGCCCTGGCTGATGCGGCCTTCGACCATCGAGGGCCCGAGCGTGCCGGCGTTGAAGTTGACGAAGCCCTCGTGCATGACGGTGGTCCCCTCCGCCAGGTGGGCGCCCAGCCGGACCCGGGCGGCGTCCGCCACGCGCACGCCGCTGGGCACCACGTAGTCCAGCATCGGCGGAAACTTATCAACGGAGCGCACCTCGAGATAGCTGCCACGGCCGAGCGCCCGCTGGCGGGCCGCGTCGATCTCGCTGACGGCGACCGGCCCCAGGGACGTCCAGCACACGTTGGGCAGCACCCCGAAGATCCCGTCCAGGTTCATGGAGTTCGGCCGCACCAGGCGGTGGGAGAGCAGGTGGAGCCGCAGATAGGCATCAGCGCTGTCCGCCGGCGGGGCGCCCAGGTCGGTCGTCACGCACAACTGGCGGCGGATCCGCACCGCGCGAACCGGATCTTCCTGCTCGGCAGCAAGAGCGGGCTCAGCGTCATCGGCGCCAGGCAGCCCAAGCCTCGGATCGGGGAAATAGAAGCTGAGCGGAGTGCCGTCCCGCCCGATAGTGGCGACCGCATACCCCCACGCCGACTCGCCCATCAGCCGACCACCCGGGCGAGGTCGGGCTGTTCCGGGCCGTGCGGGATGTCGAACGTATCCTCGCCGGTGCGCAGCAGCCGCGCGGTGGACGCACCGATACCGGAGGACGCACCGGTGACGATCACCGACGTGCCGGCCAGGTCAATGAGATCAGGCATGCGCCAACGTATACCAGGCCGAGTTAGGCGACGAGTTCGGATTCGCCGGTGAAGGCGTCCCACAAGGAGGCGTAGGTACCCTCGGCGGCGAGCAGTTCGGAGTGCGTCCCGGCCTCGGCGATGCCGCCGGAGTCCAGGACCACGATGCGGTCCGCGCGGGAGGCGGTGCTGAGGCGGTGCGCGACCACGATGGTGGTGCGCGCCGCGGTCAGCTCGGCGATGGCGTGGTTCACGGCCGCCTCCGCGGCCAGGTCGAGCGCGGCGGTGGCCTCGTCCAGGAGCAAGATGGCGGGGTCAGCCAGCTGCGCGCGGGCGAGCGCGATGAGCTGGCGCTGGCCCGCCGACAGGTTGCGGCCGCGCTCGGAAACCTCGTGGTCGTAGCCGCCGGATAGCCCCATGATCATCTCGTGCGCGCCGGTCGCGCGCGCCGCGGCCTCCACCTCGGCGTCGCTCGCATCCGGTCGGGCGTACGCGATCGAGTCCCTGACCGTCCCGGCGAACAGGTAAGACTCCTGCGGCACGACGCCGAGTTCGTGCCGGTAGCTGGCCAGGTCGTAGTCGCGG
>PMOU01000594.1:1865-2990 GCA_003161205.1 Actinomycetota bacterium
GTACCGAGCCGGAGCAGGTCGGTGATCCGGTGCAGCCCGACCATGGCCTGCTGGTAGCCGTCGAAGACCTGGGACAGCTGCTGGACGGGGGAGAAGAACAGGTCGATATAGAGCAGGTAGGCGATCAGCGCGCCCGCGGTGAGGCTGCCGCTGCGCATCTCGCCGGTGGCCAGGACCAAGACGATCGCCCCGGCCGCGGTGGACAGGGTCTGCACGAACGGGAAGTAGATCGCGATGTAGCGCTGGGCGCGCAGCCGGGAAACCCGGAACGTGTCGCTGAGCGCGCCGAACCGGTCCCGGTTCACCGGCTCCCGGCGGAACGACTGCGTCACCCGCAGTCCGGCCACGTTCTCCGCGAAATCGGCGTTGACGGCGGCGACCTTCTCCCGCGCTTCGGTGTACGCCTTCGCTGACTTCTTCCTGAACACCAGGGTCGCTGCCACCAGCAACGGGAAGATGGTCAGCACCGCCAGGCCCAGCTCGAGGTTGATGATGAGCAGCGCGGCGAGGACGCCGAAGAAGGTGAGCACCGAGCTGACCATGGTGATCAGCCCGGTCTGCAGGAACGAGGACAGCGCGTCCACGTCGGTGGTCATCCTGGTCATGATCCGGCCGGACTGCTCGCGTTCGTAGAAGTCCAGGCCGAGGCGCTGCAGCTGGGCGAAAAGCTTGACCCGCAGCGTGAACAGCAGCCGTTCGCCGTTCCTCCCGACGACCATCGTCTCGGCGATGTTGACCACCCAGTCGGCCAGCACGATGGCGAGCCCGATGAGCGAGACCACCACGATCGCGTGGAAGACCTTGGTCTCCACGCCGTTGTCGATGCCGTTCCTGACCAGCGCGGGCAGGGCGAGCCCGGCGACCGCGTCGAGGGCGTCCAGGGCCAGCCCGATGATCAGCGCCGCGGCGAGCGGGCGCAGCAGCCGGCGCAGCGAGAACTGCCGGTCCGCGGCCCGCGCCGGGCCGATCTCCACCTGCGGCACGTCCCTGACCGGCGGGAGCGCGTCGACCAGGGCGAGCAGCTCGGGTGACGGCGGCAGGCTGGCGAAGGTCCCGGTGATGTTCGTCGCGCCCGCGCCGCCGGCCCGGCCTCGCCCCCTGCCGCCGCGCCCGCCGCCCCCGCCG
>PMOU01000395.1:0-209 GCA_003161205.1 Actinomycetota bacterium
CTGCGCCACCCCAGCTGGCGCGGCCTGCGCACCGACAAGGACCCGAGCCAGGTGCACCAGGAAAGTTAGCCCGGACGGCCGGGGAGATCGGTCCGGTCTGGAGCGGGCGCGGGCGGGTTGGGCTGGGATGGTTTGCCGCCGACGAAGTTAACCCAGTCGGTCTGGAGCGGAGCCCACCGCCGGTCGAAGTCGGCGGCGCGGCGGGTGGC
>PMOU01000395.1:274-4556 GCA_003161205.1 Actinomycetota bacterium
GTCAGGCTCACCGCCTCGACCGAGAGCTGGCCCTCGCCGCTCCAGTAGACGTCCTGCAGGTGCAGGATCAGCGCGAACTCATCCAGGACCAGGGACGTGCCGATACCGACGGCCACCGCGGCGAACGACCGCCAGCCCAGCGAGCCGGGCCCGCCGACCGCGGTGAAGGCCCCGATGATCAGCAAGATGATGCCGGGCACGGAATGATGAATGTGGGTCCCGCCGGCGGTGACCTGGTTCCGGAACGGGCCGCGGCCGTCGCGGATCATGCGCGTGATGGTCCGGGTCGTCACGAACGTGACGACAAAGGCGAGAAAGCACAGCATCAGCGGCAGCTTGCCCGCCGCGATCACGTCGCGCTGCCACCAGGAGACCATGACGCCACCATAGGGCCGAGGGCGGCACGCCTGGAATCCGGATGTTCTGATCGCGATCGGCTAGTAGTTGGGCAGGGACCACTGCCGTTCGGCCGAAAAGATCTTTTTGGGCGGTGCGGAGTCTCGCATGCCGCAGGCACCTCGCGGTCCCGGCCGCCCACGTACAGGTGAGCGGCTCGGGTCAGGTGGCCAGGCTCGACAAGTCGACAAGTCGCCGGGTTCGGCCACCTCGACTCGACAAGTCGACAACGTGGTCCGCTGAGCGTGAGCCCAAGTGGCCGGGGTTAGAGCATCTTCGAGGTCCGAGACGTCAAAGTTGCTCACCCCCCAGTTCCTGATCAGGCCGTCGGCCTGCAGGCTGAGGAATCCTTCCACGGTCTCGGCCAACGGCACAGATCCGCGCCAGTGCAGCAGGTACAGGTCAAGCCGGTCCGCGTTCAGGCGCACCAGGACTTCCGCGTGCCCGTTGGCATACATCTCGGCGGTGTCGATCAGGTTCATGCCGATGTCCAGACCGCGGCACAGCGCGGCAATCTCGGCGTTCCGGCGGGCCCGGATCTCCGCCAGGTGCCAGGTGCCCAGGCCGAGCACCGGGATCCGATCGCCGGAAGGCAGGGAGATACTGCGCATGGGACTGGGCACGATTTCCAGCGTCGTCCACGGCGGCGCCCCGGCACATCACCAGAACGACTAGTTATCCCGCTTATCCCGCGGAACCTGGCGGGCGCGGCGCGAAGATCAGCTGCCTGGGCGTAAATGCCGGGCCGATTAAGAATAACTAACCAGTGAGACCATCTGATAAAGCCGGGTAATTCGGCTATACCCGGCAATTCTCCATGTCATGAAACGCTTTATATTAATGCTGCTGGGTAAGAAGGGAGAGGTGAGAACACTTGCCCGAGCCGCGACTAGTGCGCTTGGAATTCTGTGCATCGCGCTCGCCCTCATTATCGTTCTCGTCGCGGGCATCGGCATAGCGGGAACTCGCGCGGCGTTGAAAGAGGGAAATGCTACCGCCAACGACGAGCTGTCCACCTCGACCACGACGGGCCAGGTCGCCCGGGATATGGACACCGCGTACGCCACGGGCGAAGAGGCCTTCCTCGCATCCGGGTCGGCGCAGCAAGCACGGCTCCTCGGCTCGCTCTACGCCAGCATCGTTCCGGCGACCGACGCGCAGCTCTTTTACCTTGAGCGGCTGCACGCCGGAGATCCGCCGGCCGAATACGCCAAGTTCGAGCTGTTCGTCCGGCAGTGGATCACCGTCCGGGACCTGCTCAGCCCCACGGCCGTGACGGCCCCGGACCCGACGCTCGCCGCCCAGCTCACGGCTGCGTACCAGCCTGTCGGCGCCCAGCTTGACCGCCTCTTCCGCTTCGAGCAGCAAGGCGGGCAGGACGACCGGATAACCGCGACGACGGACACGACCAGAACGACCGTCCTCATCATCGGCGGCGCCGTCCTCGGCATCCTGCTCGGCGTGCTGCTGCTGCTATCCGGCATCCGCCGCATCCGGCGGAACCTGAAGCCGGGCCAGGATCAGGCCGAATTCGCCGACACCCTGCAGATCGCCAACGACGAGGACGAGGCGCACCTGCTCCTCAAGCGGCACCTGGAGCGCACGCTCGCGGCGACCACCGCGGTCGTGCTTAACCGCAACAACAGCGCCGACCGGCTGGAAGCGGTCACAGCGCTGCCTGATGGCTCACCCCTCGCCGAGAACCTGCGCGGCGCGGAACCCCGCTCGTGTCTGGCGGTGCGGTCAGGCCGGACACACCACGAGGACGGAAAGCGATCGACCCTGCTCTCGTGCCCCGTGTGTGCCTCGTGCCCCGGCGCCTCGTCCTGCGCTCCGCTCACGGTCGGGGGCGAGGTCATCGGTTCGGTCCTGCTCAACCGCCCGGCCCCGTACGCCGAGGCCGAGGAACAGCGGATCCGCGAGTCCGTGAGCCAGGCGGCACCGGTCCTCGCGAACCTCCGCAACCTGGCCATCGCGGAGATCCGCGCCGCGACCGACGGCCTNNAACGACCAGCGGGGCCACGCCGTGGGCGACCAAGTCCTGGCCAATGTCGGCGCGGTGCTGCAGAGCGTGCTGCGCACCGGGGACTTTGCCGCCCGCAACGGCGGCGAGGAATTCGCGGTCCTGCTGCCCGGCACCGAGATCGGCGCGGCGCTCGAGATCGCCGAGCGGGTGCGCGCGGCGATCGCCGAGATCTCCCTGCCCGGCAGCGACGTGTCGGTCACGGCCTCGATCGGCGTCAGCGGCTTTCCTGATCACGCCAGCACACTGGACCGGCTCGAGCGGCTCGCCGACGCGGCGCTCTACCTCGCTAAGCGTCTCGGGAGAAACCGGGTCGAGCTCGCCGAACCAGCCGCGGCCGGCTTTCCCGAGCAGTTGGCGAACGGCATCGGCCCGGAAGCCCTCTCCGGAGGTACCTCGCGCTGATTTGCTTCAGGTCGCATCTGCTGCAGTAGGCGGGGTTTCCCGGGAGCGGGGTTTGCCGGGAGGGGGGTTTGCCGGGAGGGGGGTTTCCTGGGGGTGACCGCCCGGATCCTCTGGCATCATCGATGAGGTGAAAAGCTCTGACCTCGACCGCCTCGCGCGCACCGCCTACGAAGCCCACCGCGGCACCCAGCCCGGGTCTCTCCCGACGTGGGAAGACAGCACCGAGCAGGAACAGCAAGCCTGGCGGGCCGCTGTGACCGCCGTCACCAGCCAGGACTCGGTCCGGATCGGGCACACCACGGTCACCGTCGTGTCGGTCTGAGCGTCCGCGGACCCAGCGGATTACCCGGCCGGCCCCGCCCGAGACGCTGGTCCTGGGCGGAGAATAACCTTTGCGCGAGAGGTGGTGGGCATGCAACCAGGGCACGAGCCTCAATGGCGGCCGCTCAAACGGCACGAGAGCCATCTAGCGGAGCAGATGGTGGAGCGGGCGGCGGAGCTGGCGCGCGATTCCCACGCTCGCACCCGGCACGCCGCGGTGCTGGTGCGGGACGGCAGCCTGCTGGCCTGGGGCACCAACGGCGTGCCGTTCCCTGGTGAGGACCACTGCTACTGCAAGTTCGGTGATGTCGGGCATCATGACCTGTGCCGGACTCACGCGGAACAACGGGCGATCACGCTGGCGCGCGAGGGCGACGGGTGGCGGACGGTGGCGGGCGCCAAGCTGATCTACGTCCGGCTCGAGGCCGACGACTCGGTGCGCCTGGAGAAGCCTCATTTCTGCGCCCGCTGCAGCCGCCTCGCGCTGTCCCTGGGAATGGCGGAGTGGATCTTCGCCCTGTCGGAGGGACTGGTTGGCTACTCCTCGGCTGACTACGACACCATTGCCCAGCTCAGGTGGTAGGGCGTCCGAGCCGCTTGAGCATGTTCTCCAGGAAGCCTAGTTCGGCGTCGGTGAGCTGCGGGAACCCGGCAGGCGGCTGGCTGGTGATGTGCGCGGCCAGGGTCGCGGCGTCCCGGCCGGCCGGGGTCAGCGTCACGAGCTTGCGCCGGCGGTCGCTGGGGTGGGGTGTCCGCTCGACCAGCCCCCGGGCTTCGAGGTGGTCGACGATGAGCGTGGCGTAAGGGGCCTCGACGCCGGTGAATTCGGCGATGTCGCGCAAGGTGAGCGGGCCTTCGGTCAGCCTGAGCAGAACCTTGATCCGGCCCATGCCGCGGCCCAGACCGAGGGCTTCGCGCAGTTCGTCCCGGTGGTCCTCCGCGAGCACGAAAGCCCGCAGAGCCTGCCAGACGCGAACGGCATGGTCATCGTGCGGTGCTGGAGGCTGAGTCACTGGAAGCTGCGTCGTTGGGGGCTGGCTCGCTGGGACCTGGGTTACTAGAGACTGAGGCACTGGGCACCTCCTTCGATAGGCTGAGACGGCTTCGTTCCACCGTGCCCGCGGCCCACCGGCCGGT
>PMOU01000501.1 GCA_003161205.1 Actinomycetota bacterium
GCGGTGATGATGACGCTGCCGTTAGAGACCGGCATGGACAGCACGAACGACGCGACGATCCAGCCGATGGCGGGCACGAGCGCGCCGCTGACCGCGCGCATGGCCCACCCCGCCAGCAAGCACGTCACCAGCAGCACCACGCAGAACGCCAGGGCCGCCAGCGGCACCGGCCCGGCCATCCGGCTGTACTGAAAGCTGCCGATCGCGCCTTCCACCGCGCCGAGCAGGAACAGCACACCGTAAACGCCGCCGGTGACAAACGCCTGCCTCCCAGGCTTGCCGGTCGTGACGTTCATAGGAGCAGGCTACTGCGCCAGTTAGAACAGGCCAGTTAGAACAGGCCGGTTAGAACAGGTCTGTCTCGCGGCCAGCGGGTCCCGCGGCCGGGCCACGCGGGCCGGCCAGCAAGGTGAAGTACTCCACCCCGAGAGCCCGCTGCCTGATGTTGTTGGACAGCGCGAAGTACGGGCCCGACACGGTGATCTGGGTCGCGTGCGCGGTCATCGCCGCGAGCTTGCGCTCGAAGTAGGGCGTAGCGTCGATCTCGGTGGTCACCTGGGCGGATTCCGGAGCCGCCGTGGCATAGAACTTGGCCAGCCCGCCGGTCACGCCCAGGCCGCCGGTACCGGCCAGGCCGCCGGTACCGGCCAGGCCGCCGGCCTGCTGGAAAGCGCGCCAGGCGACCCGGTGCGCCTGGATGTGGTCGGGGTGCCCGTAGAAGCCGTTGGCGTCGTAGGTCACCAGGACCTGCGGCCTGACCTCGCGGATGACGTCGAGGAGCGCGGCGGCGGCCTCGTCCACGTCGGCCTGCCAGAAGCAGCGCGGATCGGCGTTGTCGGGCGTGCCCATCATGCCCGAGTCGCGCCACCGGCCCGGACCGCCGAGGAACCTGTGGTCGGTCACGCCGAGCAGGTCGCACGCGGCGGCGAGCTCGCCGATCCGGTACTCCCCCAGTTTGTCTTCCTGCCCGGCGCCCAGGTGCGCCAGCGACGGCGGGATGATCTCCCCGAGCTCGCCCAGCGTGCAGGTGACCAGCGTGACCTGCGCGCCCTCGGCCGCGTACTTGGCCATCGTCGCCCCGGTGCCGATCGACTCGTCATCGGGATGCGCGTGCACGAGGAGCAACCGCCGCTTAGGAACCTGAGCCGAACTCATGCCAGCGAGCCTATCGGCGGACCCTGACGAGGACGAGGATGACAAGATTCTGTCCATGACCGAGACTTTCCCGCGGCAGGAGGCCAGGACCAGGCGGTTCACGCTCGGCGTGCCGCGGGCGTTCCGCGTCTCCCCCGACGGCGCCCGGGTCGCCTACCTGCGCACCCAGGGCGGCAGCGACCCGGTGACCTGCCTGTGGGTGCTGGACGTGAACAGCGGCCAGGAGCGGCTGGCCGTCGATCCGAGGACGCTCAGCAAGGAGGAGGAGAACCTGCCGCCCGCCGAACGGGCCCGCCGGGAACGAGCCCGGGAGCAGGCCGGCGGCATCGTGGCCTACGCCACGGACGCCGAGCTGGCGGTGGCCGCCTTCGCCTGGTCGGGACGCGTCTATGCGGTGGATCTGACCAGTCCGCAGGCAACCGCCCGGGAGGTGCCGACGCAGGGCCAGGCGCTGGATCCCCGGCCCGACCCCACCGGACGGCGGCTGGCGTACGTCAGCGCCGGCGCGCTGCGAGTCATCGGGCTCACCGGGGATGCAGCCGACAGCGGACCCGCGCCCGACCTGGCCCTCGCGGACCCGCGCGGCGCCGCGCAGGTGACCTTCGGGCTGGCTGAGTTCATCGCGGCGGAGGAGATGGACCGGCACCGCGGCTACTGGTGGTCCCCGGATGGTTCGGCCCTGCTCGTCGCGCGGGTGGACGAGGCGCCCGTCAACCGGTGGCACATCGCCGACCCCGCCAATCCCGACCGGCCGCCTGCCGAGGTGGCCTATCCCGCCGCGGGCACCCCGAACGCCGACGTGTCCCTGCTGCTGGTCGGGCTCGACGGGACCAGCGTGGCGGTCGACATCGACCATGCGGCGTTTCCCTACCTGGTGACGGCCTGCTGGGAGGGCGAGCACGATCCGCTGGTCGTGGTGCAGAGCCGGGACCAGCGGACGATACGGCTGCTCACCGTCGACACGAGCACCGGCCAGGCCGGCGTCCTGCGTGAGGACACCGACCCGCGCTGGCTGGAGATCGTCCCCGGCGTCCCGGCGTGGACCGGCGACGGCCGGCTGGTATGGACCCGTGACAGCGAGGACACCCGCCGGCTGCTGGTCGGCGCGCCCGGGCAGGAGGGAGGCCCGGTCACCCCGCCAGGCCTGCAGGTGCGCGGCGTCATCGGCGTCGACGGCGACACCGTCCTGTTCCAGGCATCGGCCGAGCCGACCCAGGTCGGGCTGTGGACCTACGGNNCGGCATCGAGGGCGCCGGCATCGTGGGCGGCGTCCGGGCGGGCGGCACCACCGTGGTGACGAACCGCGGCCTGGACCACGATGGCGTGACCGTGCGGGTCTACCGCGACGGCAAGCCCGTGGCCGACGTCCCGGTGCTGACCGAACACCCGGCGCTGCCCGCACCCCGCCCGGTCCTGTTGCGCGCCGGGGCCCGGGAGATCCGCACCGCGGTGCTGTTCCCGTCCTGGCACCAGCCCGGGCAGGGCACGCTGCCGGTACTGCTCGACCCGTACGGCGGCCCGCACGCACAGCGGGTGCTCCAGGCCCGCAGTGCTTACCTGACGTCGCAGTGGTTCGCCGAGCAGGGTTTCGCGGTCGTGATCGCGGACGGCCGCGGCACCCCGGGACGCGGCCCGGACTGGGAGCGCGCGGTGGCCGGTGACCTGGCCGGACCCGTCCTGGAGGATCAGGTCCAGGCGCTGCACGACGCCGCCGTGCGCTTCGGCGACCTGGACACCGGCCGGGTGGCGATCCGCGGCTGGTCGTTCGGCGGTTACCTGGCCGCGCTGGCGGTGCTGCGCCGGCCGGACGTGTTCCACGCGGCGATCGCCGGTGCCCCGGTCACGGACTGGCGCCTGTATGACACCCACTACACCGAGCGCTACCTGGGGCTCCCGGATCGGGACCAGGACGCCTACGACCGGTCCTCCATCATTTCCCTGGCCGAACGGTCCATGGTGACACCGGCCGGCACCGGGACGACTGCACCGCGCCCGCTGATGCTGATCCACGGGCTCGCCGACGACAACGTGGTCGTCGCCCACACCCTCCGGCTGTCCGCCGCGCTGCTGGGCGCCGGCTACCCGCATGCGGTCCTGCCGCTGTCCGGCGTCACCCACATGGCCTCGCAGGAGACGGTGGCCGAGAACCTGCTCCTGCTCCAGCTCGATTTCCTCCGCCACGCCCTCGGTACCGGCTCGCCTCCATGATCGTGGACAGCTACCGCTGCCAGAGCACGGTAGCGGTCCACGATGATGCCGAGCGCGGTCGCTACGGCGAGAAGGAGAACTGGCCGTCGGGGTCCGGGGGGAACGGGCGGGTCTGGACGACCGCGGTGAGGTTGAGCGGGCCGTAGATATGCGGGTAGGGGCTCGGCTGGCCGGGCACGGGGTCGTAGCGGATTTCGGAGTCCACCCGGCCGGGGTCGATGACGAGCAGCAGCAGGTCCGGTTCGCCCGGGTAGAAGGTGTTGGCGACCAGGGCCACCTGGGCGGCCGTCGAGGCGTGGATGAACCCCTCCTCGGCCAGGGTCCGGCCTCGGGTCGACATCGTGTACTGGCCGTCCCGCTGGGCCCGGGTCCAGTCCGCCGCGGCGGCGATGTGGTAAATGAACGTCACCTGCCGAAGTATCGCGCCGGGCGGGGACCGGAGTGTAGCCAGGGTCACATGCACGATGAGGTCTCGATCACTGCAAATGCCGCGCCGACTGGAATAAGTTCTTGGTCATCAGACATGCGAAAAGCCGGTTAACGCCGGCGGGCGGCGCGTGGGTTACATTTGAGCTCGAAGCAGCGAGGACGCTGAGGATGACACAAGCACCGGAAGCACGGGCACCGGAAGCGCCGGCCAGAACGCGGGCGCAGATCTCCGAACGCACCTTCCGCAAGGACCGCTGGTGGCAGGCGCCGCGCGTGACGGCCACCCTGCTCACCATCTGGGTCGCCTACGCTACGGTGCGGGTCTTCACCGGTCACTGGTATTACGTGGGTAAGGACCACTACCTGACCCCGTTCTACTCGCCGTGCGTCAGCGGCGAGTGCGTGCCGGGATCGAGCACTCTGGGCCACTGGATCCCAGCGGTACCGCCGATCATCCCCTACGCGTTCGTGTCGCTGGTGTTCGTACTCGGCTTCCGGACCACGTGCTACTACTACCGCCGGGCCTACTACAAGGCGTTCTGGCGCTCGCCGGAGGCCTGCGCGGTGCGCGAGCCGCACGCCAAGTACACCGGCGAGACCAGGTTCCCGCTGATCGGGCAGAATCTGCACCGCTACTTCTTCTACATGGCCATCCTCATCGCGATCCTGCTCAGCTACGACGTGACGCAGGCGTTCCGCGGTCCGAACGGCGACTTCGGGTTCGGCATCGGGTCGCTGATCCTGCTGGCCAACGCGATCCTGCTGTGGGGCTACACACTGGGCTGCCACTCGTGCCGGCA